>JBFFIS010000145.1:0-6452 GCA_041556375.1 Desulfurivibrionaceae bacterium
AACAGGACACCGATATTTTGAAGGCCATCATGGACCTCAAGGCGGCAGAAAATGCCTATGAGGCCGCCCTGGCCTCGGCGGCCAGAACCATGCAGATGAGCCTCTTGGACTTTCTGTAATTATCTTTGTCGGCAGCCAAGGAAGGTTACCCCGGCGATCGGCAAATATGCTATTATCTAACGGCAACAGAATTCTTTACTAATTACAGGAGAAAAATATGCTCATCCTTGCCAGAAAAATTGGTGAGGCCATTAAGATTGCCGATGAGATAACCATTAAGGTCGTGGAAATCAAAGGCGGACAGGTCAAGATCGGGGTTGACGCCCCGCACCACATCACAATTCATCGCAACGAGGTCTACGAGCGCATATTGGAGGAAAACAGGAAGGCGGCCACTGAGGCTCCCCTTGACCTCTCCAGTCTGGCCGCGGCCCTGAAGAATCGCCCCTGACGGCAGGCAGACCAGAAAGAATCCTTGCTCATTTACAAAACCAAGGATGAGCGCCAGAAAACCATCAGCAGACGGGAACAATACATGATGAGTACAGCAGTGCAAAAACAGGACACAGAGGCGACGTTGATCGTTGCCACCAGTCGCTTTGGCGACATCGTCGTAGAGCGGGACAAAATTATCACCATGACCAGCCCCTTTCCCGGCTTTCCAGATTCCAGCCGTTTTATCCTGCGGCCCCACGGCAAAGAGTCTCCCTTTTTCTGGCTCCAATCTGTCGATGAGCCGGATCTGGCCTTTGTGGTGATCCCCTCCGCCGCCCTCATTCCGGACTATCAGCCAAAAATAGCCGAAACAATTTTGACAGATCTCCAGCTTGACGGCGCCGCCCCTGAGCTTCTGCTCATTCTGACCATCCCCCAAGGCCAGCCGAAAAAGATGACAGCCAACCTCCTGGGCCCTGTGGTCTTAAACCCCATTAAACGCCTGGCCTATCAGGCCGTTCTCGACCCGGCAGTATATGAGCTTGGTTGGCCTGTTTTCAAGGAAGAAGAGTAAAAACAAGCAGAAAAAAAGTCTTGCCTCATCACAGGCAGCACGACAAAAAAAGGGCGCTTGGTTAATAAAAACCAAGCGCCCTTTTATAATTTTTACCGGTGCAGCCAATCAGTTCTGGAGGATTCCCTCATCGGCAAGAATACTGCTCATCATCTTGTCGGCAACCTCTTGACTGGGCACCTGATACTCGCCGTTTTCAATCTGCCTCTTCAAGGTGGCAACCATTTCGCTGCGCACAGAGGGTGTGTTGGCTAGAATTTCCCGCATCTTCTGCATATCCTGAGTACCGGTGGAGATCTCGACCTTATCGCTGGCCGCTTCTCCGGCTGGGGCCTGGGCCTGTGCAGCCTCCCTGGCCTTTTTTACCTCAACTTTTGTTTCCGTCCGTACCTGGGATATGGCATCTGTCAGCTTCATGACTGGCTCCCGACCTGTGTTCGTTCACTGCAAATATTAATAAGGATGGGGATCAGAATCATCTCTCTCCTGATGACTCCGTGGCAAAATGCCCCTCGACTTTACGAGGCACTATAAACATTTCACCAGTTTCTAACCAATCTATCGACCCAGGTAAAAAAAACTTTAATTTTTTTTAAAAAAATTTTTCAGGCCTCACTGCCATAACCAGCGGCTTCCATTGCACAATGCCGGCCCTGTTGGTACAATCCGTCTTTCTTGCATATTTCCCGTCAGTTACCCCTTTTCCCAGTGACCGCCATGTCGAACCCTGTATATCTGGTGGATGGCAGTGCCTATATTTACCGGGCCTACCATGCCATCACGCCGCTCACCAACAGTAATGGCCTTCCCACCCACGCCACCTTGGGCTTCATAAACACCCTGCTTCGGGTGATCAGGGAAAAAGCACCAAGCCACATGGCCGTGGCCTTTGACGTCAAAGGCCCCACCTTTCGGCATCAAATCTACAACGACTACAAGGCCAACAGGGCAGCCATGCCCGATGACCTTTCCTGCCAAATCCCTTACATCCATGCCCTGGTTGCCGCCCACAATATCCCCATCTTAAAAGAGGAAGGAGTGGAAGCCGACGATCTCATTGCCGCCGCAGCCAGGACCTTAAACAAACAGGGCCACGAGGTGGTCATTGTTTCCGGGGACAAAGACCTTCTCCAGCTCGTAGACGGCGGCATCACAGCCTGGGAGCCCATGAAGGATGTCATCATGGACCAGGAGTTCATCCGCCAGAAGTATAATATTGACCCCAAGCTGCTCCTTGATTTCTTTGCCCTCATCGGTGACAAATCAGACAATATCCCCGGCGTCGCAGGGATCGGCCCCAAGACCGCTGCCAAACTGCTGGCGGAACATGGCAGCTTGGACAACCTTCTTGCCAATCTTGATCGGCTCAAAAAGTCAAAACTTAAAGATAATCTCATCGACAACAAGGAGATGGCCCTCCTGTCCCGTACCTTGATTGATCTTAAGGATGACCTTGAGGTCCCGCAAACCCTGGCCGGTTATGAGGTCGGCCCCGCCCACACAGAGGAGCTGCAGCGCCTCTATAAGGAGCTGGAATTCCACAAACTTCTCAAAGAAAGCGGCCCGGCGGCCCACTTTGACAAAAATTCTTTTCAGCTTCTGGACACACACCAGGAGCTGGCCAAGGTGGCCAACGAAATCGCCAGCAGCCCCTTTGTGGTGCTGGACACCGAAACCACCTCCCTCGACCCCCTTGATGCCGAGCTGGTGGGCATCTCGCTGGCAATCAGCACCGACAAGGCCTGGTATATCCCCATCGCCCACCGGGATGATGACGACAATCTGCTGCCAGGCCAGGTTGAACTGGCCGAGGTCCAAAAACATCTCGCCCCCCTGCTGGCCGATCCCAAACTGGCCACAATAGCCCACAACATCAAGTATGACCTGCGCATCCTGGCCCACCACAACCTGGCCCTGGCCGGTCCCCTCTTTGACACCATGATCGCCTCCTACCTCCTGGAACCGGGCCGCCGTTCCCATAAGCTTGACGATCTCAGCCTTGATATTCTCGACATGGGCATGACCTCCTTTGCCGAGGTAACGGCCAAGGATAAACGGCCCAATGCCTTTGCCTATGTCGGCCTGGAGGCGGCCTGTGACTACTCCTGCGAGGATGTCGCCGCCACCCTGCTGCTCTGGAAGGAATTCCATCCCCAACTCGACAAAATCGGCTGCTGGGACCTGTTCACCGAAGTGGAGATGACCCTTGTCCCCATCCTTGCGGAGATGGAAGAAAACGGCATTCTCACCGATCTCGAGACCTTAAAACGCCTCTCCGGCGAGTTCGCCCTTCTCATCAATGACCTGGAGCGCTCCATCCATGAAATGGCCGGCGAGGAATTCAACATCAACTCCCCTAAGCAGCTGGGCACCATCCTTTTTGACAAACTGGAACTGCCCCAGGGCAAAAAAACCAAGACCGGCTACTCCACCAACGTCAAGGTCCTGGAAAATCTGGCCGCCTACCACGACCTGCCGGCCGCCGTCCTTAACTACCGGTCACTGACCAAGCTAAAATCCACCTATATCGATGCCCTCCAGGAGCAAATTCATCCCAAAACAGGGCGGATTCACACCTCTTTCAACCAGAGCGTTGCCGCCACCGGCAGGCTGTCGAGCTCCAATCCTAATCTGCAAAACATTCCCATTCGCAGCGAAGAGGGCCAACGGATCAGGGCGGCCTTTGTGGCGCCGGCCGGCCATTTCTTTCTGGCAGCGGACTACTCGCAGATTGATCTTCGCGTCCTGGCCCACTACTCCCAGGACGAAGCCCTGCTCAAGGCCTTTAACAGCGGCCAGGATATCCACAACCAGACCGCCGGCCAGATCTTCCAGGTCAGCCCCATGCTCATCACCCCGCAAATGCGGCGGGTGGCCAAGTCGATCAACTTCGGCATTGTCTACGGCATGAGCGCCTTTGGCCTCTCCAACCAGCTGCGGATCAGCCGCAAGGAGGCCCAAACCTTCATCGACCGCTATTTTGACATCTACAGTGGGGTACGGCAGTATATGGAAGACATGGTGACCCAGGCCCGGCAAGATGGCTTTGTCACCACCCTCCTGGGCCGGCGCCGTAACCTGCCGGAGATCAACAGCACCAACAAGACCAGGCGGGAGTTTGCCGAACGTACCGCCATCAACAGCCCCATCCAGGGCACAGCCGCCGATATCATCAAGCTGGCCACCATCACAAGCCATCAGGCCCTAAGCGATAACAACATGGCCGCCAAGCTGCTGCTGCAGATCCATGACGAGCTTGTTTTCGAGGTGCCGACAGCGGAATTTGACCAGACAGCCGCCCTGGTCAAAGAAGCCATGGAGTCGGTCATGGAGCTTGACGTCCCCCTGTTAATTAATATTTCTCAAGGGGTAAACCTGGCAAAAGCTTGATGAAATAGCCTGAGATATGGTAATTGATCACAGGGGTATTGTATCTGCTTTGTCATCGGCCTGTTTACCTAGCAAAAGTACAGCGCGCAGGCCTCTTTCTCGCATCTACGGCACTCCTCTGACCAATTACTCAAAAAGTAAGGATAAAAAAACATGCTCGAATTTCTGCGTAAACAGGCCCAATCTCCCATCATGCAGGCCCTTATTATTATTATTGCCCTGGTCTTCATCTTCTTTGGGGTCAATATGGGCGACAGCAACAAGCGCAATGCCGTGGCCACAGTTAATGGCGAGGCCATCGGCCTTCCCGAGTACAGCAGAGAATACACGCGGATGGTCGACACCCTCCGTGAACAATTTGGCGGCAGCCTGCCGAAAAACCTGATCAAGAGCCTGGGCATCAAAGAGCAGGTCCTCCAGCGCCTCATCCAACAAAGCCTGCTGATCCAGGGCGCTCAGAGAATGGGCCTCCATGTCAGCAACTGGGAGATCCAGGAAGAAATCAGCAACCAACCCTACTTCCAGGTAAACAACAGCTTCGACAACAGCCGCTATAAGCAGCTCCTGGCCCAAAACAAAATGACCCCCAAGCAGTATGAGGAGAGCCTGCGCCTTGAGCTCCTCGGCCGTAAGGTCAGTCAGCACTTGAGCCAGTTTGCCGTGCTCACCGACTGGGAAATTGACCAGCGTTTCGCCTTTAACAACAACGAGATCAAGCTGGCCTATTATAAGCTACAGGCCTCTGACTTCAGCAAAGATATCACTGTCAGTGATGAAGACCTCCAGGCCTATTTTGATCAGCATAAGGATGAGTACAGGAGTGCCCCCCAGGTCAAAATAAAATACCTGGCCTTTGCCGTGGCCCAGGCTATGGAGGACATGAGTATTACCGAGGCCGAGGTCAGCGACTATTACCAAAAAAACATCAGCACCTATCAGCTCCCTGAAAAAAGGACGGCCCGCCATATCCTCATCAAGACCGACGGCAGCAACGACGACGCCCAGAAGGCTAAGGCCGAGGACATCCTGGCACAGATTAAGGCCGGCGGTGATTTTGCTGAACTGGCCAAAAAATTCTCCGAGGATCCCGGTTCAGCCAGCCGAGGCGGCGAGCTCGGTTCCTTTAGCCGCGGCCAGATGGTCCCCACCTTTGACGCCGCCGTTTTCAACCTCGCTAAGAATGAGATCAGCGACCTGGTTAAGACCCGTTTTGGCTTTCATATTATTGAGGTTCAGGACATCAGCCCGGCCCAGACCACTCCCCTGGACGAGGTCAAGGAGACCATCCAGCGCACCCTCAAGCAGCAGCAGGCCAAAGATAAGGCCTTTGAGGCTGCCGGAACCGCCTACGAGAAGATCTTTCAGGCTGGGAGCCTTGCCAAGTATAGCGCCCAGGAGGGTGTCGACCTGCTAACCACCGACTTTTTCACCCAGGCGGCTCCCCCGGCCGACCTAGCCGGTCAACCGCGCCTCATCGCCCAGGCCTTTAATCTGGTTAAAGGCGACCTGAGCTCCCTGATTGAAGAGGCTGGCGGCTACTACATCATCTTCATCGACGATGTTATCGAACCTGCTGTCCCCGCCCTCGACACGGTCAAAAAAGAGGTGACTGCCGACTTCAAGGCGGCCAAAAGCCGTGAGCTTGCCCAGGCCAAGGCAGAAGAGATCCTGGCGGCCTGCAAGGGCGGTACAGATTTCAACGAGGCCGTCACCAAGGCAGGGGGCAGCGTCCAGACCTCGCCCTGGTTCTCCCGGAACAAAAGCGGCCTCAGCAAACTTCCCGATGCCATCAGCAACCAGGGCTTCACCTTAACCGCCGCCAACCCTTATCCGGAGAGTATCGGCGTCGACGGCAGCAGCTTCTATGTCTATCGCTTTCAGGAAAAGCAGGCAAGCTCCACCTCGAGCCCAAGCGACAAGGAACAATTCACCGCCTCCCTGCGCCAGGAAAAACAGATGTCCACCCTGGAGAGCTGGCTCAACCACATGATGGAGACCGGGGAGATCACCACCAATATGACCCTCATTGAGTAACAAGCAATGAGGCCTCAGC
>JBFFIS010000146.1:0-6439 GCA_041556375.1 Desulfurivibrionaceae bacterium
AGCATGTCGATAATAAAGGACTTGTCTATATTAATCTCCCGGGCCGGGAATTTTTTCAAGTAGGAGATAGAGGAATAGCCGGTACCAAAGTCATCAATGGAGAGCTGGAGCCCCATCTTTTTGAGCTCGGCAAGAACCTTGGTAACCCGCTCCTGATCGACGACAATACAGCTTTCGGTGATCTCAAGGAGCAACATCTCCGGCTTTACGTGCCACTTTTCCAAAAGAACGGCGACATCGCTGGCAAAGTCGAGGTCATGGAGATTCTTGATCGACAGATTTACCGAGACGGGAATATGATAGCCGTCTTTCTGCCATTTGGCGCTTTGCTCAAGGGCCTTGTCCAAGACGAGATTGGTAAAGGCCTTACAGAGGCCGGCCTGTTCGGCCAAGGAAATAAAATCATCCGGCCCGATAACGCCACGATCCGTGTGCTGCCACCGACACAGGGCCTCCACGCCGATCAGGGCCTTGTCGCGCATGCATATCTTGGGCTGATAGCAGAGAAACATATCTTTATTGGCGATAGCATCACGTAACTCACCAATAAGCACGAGGCGGTTAAAGGTTGTCCGGTGCTGCTCAAGATTAAAGACCGCGTAAATGACATCATTACGTTTGGCCTCGTACATAGCGATATCGGCGCGCTGCACCAAGGTCTCGCTGTCGGTGCCGTGGTCGGGGCACATGGCAATGCCGATACTGATACCAACCTTAAGACTATGGCCTTCAACCATGAAGGGATGATCAAGGGCACCGGCAATCTTCATACTGATCATCACCGCCTGCTCCAGACTTGTATTGGGCAGTACCAGAGCAAATTCATCACCGCCGAAGCGGGCCAGGGTGTCAGACTCGCGCACCACATCCTGCATACGGTGGGCAACCTCCTGCAGGAGGTAATCACCGTAAAAATGGCCCAAGGAATCATTAATTTCCTTGAAACGGACAAGGTCCATAAGCAGGAAAGCCAGGGGTTTGCGGTCACGCTTTGAAACCTGGAGACCATGGTCAAGCTGTTCCTCGGCCAAGACGCGGTTAGGCAACTCGGTGAGCTCATCATGGAGGGCTCGATGTCTTTCCCGCGCGGCAAAATGCTCGCTAAGCCTAATAGAGGCCAGGCTCAGACGAACCACCATGACTACAAAAATAGCGCCGCTAAAAAGGATGGTGGCCACGATCATTTCCAAGGTGGAGGCCGGGGCCTTCAACACCATGTTAAGGAAGAGCATGTAGCCGACAATAAAGAACAGGATCAGGATGCCGAGAAATTTCCAGGAGGTGTAGAGCTGATGTTTGCGACGGCAGATTTTTCTGGTGGGATTGAGAGAGAAGGCCAGCAGGACAATGCCTACCAGCACCATGGTTATTGAGACAATTTTCAAGGGGCGTTATCCTTTTCCTGGGGTGAAGGACCTTAAAAACAGCTAGCTGATAATAATTTCCATAACTATATCCTAATTTAGGAAATCGTCTCTGGCAACAGGTAAACTCCTTGCCAGGACTGCCTAACTACAAGTTTACGCTTGCTTTTTTAAAAAAAGTCCCGCCAACATGGTATCTTTTGTTGCAATCGAAATAAGGAGGTTACCAGATGGAGTATAGGAGCAAATTTTCCCTGCTTGGCCTGCCACTTATGCACATTGCCACGGCAGAGCTCAAAAACGGCCGGCTCAAAAGAGGTATTGCCAGAGGCTGGATAGCCATTGGCGATATTGCCTTCGGTATTATCTTTTCTGCCGGAGCCGTGGCCGTTGGCGGCATTGCTGTGGGAGGAGTGGCGGTGGGAGGTCTGGTTCTGGCCGGACTGGCCGTGGGAATTTATTCCTTTGGTGGTGCCGCTGTTGGTATATTGGCCTGCGGTGGGGCGGCCGTGGCCTGGAAGGCTGCATTTGGCGGCCTGGCCGTGGCGGGAGAGTATGCCATGGGCGGCCTGGCCATCGCTCCCCATGTTGATGGCAAGATGACGGCAAAATATTTCGAAACCAGCAGTTTTTTTGGCGCCGCCAGAACCCTTACCGCTCACTCCCGCTGGTTCCTGGTTCTTACCCTTGTCCCTGCCCTCCAAGGCCTGTGGCGCTGGAAAAAAAAGAAGCCGCCCGGGCAGGAGTAATTTTTCAATTCTTTAAATTGAAGCGCGCCCTGGCCTCGGCAACAATCTTCTCGGCATAGGGCGGACAGGTGCCTTCTGTGGCGCTGCCACATTTCATATTGGCATAGGCCCAGTTGCAGCCCGTTCTGTCATCAATCTTGAGGCGGATAATATAGTCAAAATGACACTGTTCATGGCCGCCGTCCTTCTCCAACTCCTTATTCAAAAAGGCCAACAGCTCACTTTCCGTCACTAATGTTCTTTCCATAAATAGGCCCTCCACTTGATTTTCCACCATATGCCTCTGGCTTATTATCGGTAGAGAGCCTGACCATTGCAAGGACAAATAAAAAGGCGCTCAAGAGATTTCCCCAAGCGCCTTTTTTCTAACAGTAGATGGTTCGGTGGGATCAGCCGGCCATCTTGCCGACTATGACAGGCACCGTGGCCAGAGCCTCGGGGAGCTTATCCACCATGGTCCCGCCAGCCTGGGCCATATCGGGACGACCACCACCGCCGCCGCCGACAATGGCCGCCACCTCTTTGACAATGGCACCGGCCTGAAACTGTTTGGTGAGATCCTTACTGACAATGGTGAGCAGCGACACCTTGCCGCCCAGCTCGCCACCCAAGACGGCAATGGCCGAGCCCATCTTGTCGCGGATCTTATCGCCGATCTCCCGCATGGTCTTTGGTGAGTCGAGAGTGATGGTGGCGGTGATAACCTTGACCCCGGCCACCTCTGTACCGCTGTCGAGGATAGAGTCCAGAGAAGAGAGGGAGAGTTTGGCATTAAGCTGGCTGATCTCCTTTTCCAGCTCTTTTTGGCGGCTCAGCAACTTACCAATCTTGTCGGTGAGATCAGCGGGCTGACTGTTGAGCATCTCCGCCATCTGGGCTAACACCTTCTCATCTTTTTGAAATTGGCCCAAGGCGGCTTCACCGCTGATCGCCTCAATGCGGCGAACACCAGCGGCGATACCGGTCTCGGCAATAATCTTCACCAAGCCGATCTCGCCGGTGGCCTTAACATGGGTACCGCCACAGAGCTCCTTGGAGTAATCGGCCACAGACACCACCCGCACCTTATCGCCATACTTCTCGCCAAAGAGGGCGGTGGCGCCGGCATCAATGGCCTCATCCTTGCTGAGATGTTCGGTGCTCATCGCCGTATTAAGGCGAATCTGCTCGTTGACAATGGCCTCAACCCGGGCAATATCGTCGGCAGTCATGGGGCTGAAATTGGTAAAATCAAAACGGAGACGGTCGGCAGTGACCAGCGAGCCGGACTGCTTGACGTGATCCCCCAGGACCTGGACCAAGGCGGCCTGCAGGAGATGGGTGGCGGTGTGGTTGGCGCAGATGGCCCGCCGCCGTCGGCTATCGACAGTGAGGGTGACAGTAGCGCCCGTGCTGATCTCACCGGCAGTCACCGTCCCCTTATGGAGGAAGATGCCGGAGCCGATCTTCACCGTATCAATGATTTTGGCCTCGCCGCTGGCGCTGGCCAGGACACCCTGGTCGCCACACTGGCCACCAGACTCGGCATAAAAAGGCGTACCGCCACAGACAAAGGCGACCTCTTCACCGACCTTGGCGGCATCAACCAGTTCGCCGGCCGGACCGATGATGGCCTGCAGGGAACTCTCAGCCTCGACACTCTCGTAACCGCTGAACTCGGTAGCCTTGGCCTTTTCAAGCAGATCACGGACACCCTGACTGAGCTCCTCGAGACTGGCACCTTTCCAGGATGCCTTGGACTGGGCGCGCTGAGCTGCCATGGCGGCCTCAAAGCCCTGCTCGTCAATGGTCATGGCCTTTTCAATGGCAACATCACGGACAATATCAACCGGGAAACCGAAGGTATCGTACAGTTTGAAAATGAAGTCGCCATCGACCCTGGACTCCCCCTCCTGCTTGAGGTGGCGCAGCTTTTCCTCCAGCATGGCCAGACCATGATCGAGAGTTTCCAGGAAACGGACCTCCTCGTTTTCCACCACCTTGGCAAGAAGCTTGGCTGCAGCTTTCAAATGGGGGTAGGCATGGTTCATATCCTCGACAACCTTGGCGCAGACAGCGGTCATGAAGGGCTTGGTCATCCCCAGGGTACGGCCATAGCGGATGGCCCGGCGCATGATACGCCGGAGAACATAGCCCCGGCCCTCGTTGGAGGGCAGGACACCGTCAGAAACAAGAAAGGTGGTGGCCCGGGCATGATCGGCGATGACCTTGAGGGCCGTATCCGTGGCGCCATCCTTGCCGTAGGTGGTACCGGCGACATCGGCGATCTTACCGATCAGAGGCATAAAGAGATCGGTATCATAGTTGGTCTTCACTCCCTGGACCACCGAGGCAATACGCTCTAAGCCCATACCCGTATCAATGGAGGGCTTGGGCAACGGCTCCATGCGGCCATCCTCATGGCGCTCAAACTGCATGAAGACAAGATTCCAGACCTCCAGCCAGCGATCGCAATCGCAGCCCACGGCGCAGTTGGGGTCATCACAACCCTGTTCGGCGCCCTGGTCGTAATGGATCTCCGAACAGGGGCCGCAGGGTCCGGTGTCGCCCATGGCCCAGAAATTATCCTTCTCGCCCAGGCGGACGATACGGCCCTTGGGCAGGTCGTCGATCTCCTCCCACATGGCGTAGGCCTCGTCATCATCCTCAAAGACCGAAATCCACATCTTCTGGGGATCAAGACCGATCTCCTTGATCAAAAACTCCCAGGCGTAGGCAATGGCGTCCTTCTTGAAGTAATCACCAAAGGAGAAGTTACCCAACATCTCAAAAAAGGTGTGGTGACGGGCCGTATACCCGACATTATCGAGATCGTTATGCTTACCGCCGGCCCTTACGCAGCGTTGGCTGGTGGTGGCCCGACTGTAGTCCCGTTTCTCCTCGCCGGTAAAGAGGCGCTTGAACTGCACCATGCCGGCATTGGTGAAGAGCAGGGTGGGATCGTCTTCCGGCACCAGGGAAGAGGAATCTACCACGGTGTGGCCCTTATCTTTAAAATAATCGAGGAATTTTTGGCGGATATCGTTTCCAGTCATGGGAATAACACAGGGTAAAATTAGCAAATAAAAAGGCGTAGACTCGCCTCAGGTTAAACGAATGGACACATACTTAAATAAAAAACAGCGCCGGGGCAAAAGAAAAAACGGAAAAACCGCAGTTTTCCCCTTTTTTTATCGGCAACCATCCCCAACAATTCCACCTTTTTGCCCAGATGAAAATTAGAGATTAAAGAGAATCTGTTTCACTCTCAATAATTTTGTAGACTAGAATAGAAATTAATGGCAAAAGGACCGACCTTATTGCAAAGGAATGGATTAGCTCATGACAAAATTATCCCGGCAAACCACCCTCGGCTGGCGCGAATGGGTTTCTTTGCCCGATATAGGCATCCCTGCCGTCAAGGCCAAGATAGATACCGGGGCCCGGACATCTGCCCTGCATGCCTTTTTCCTCGAACCCTTTGAGGAAAATGGTATGCAGAAAATCCGCTTTCGCATTCATCCCCTGCAGAAAAGAACAGATATCGAGTTAACATGTGTCGCCGATATCATTGATCAACGCCTGGTCAGTGATTCCGGCGGCCATCGGGAAATGCGCTACGTTATCCGCACGACAATTATTGTTGGCACTACAGAGCTTGAGGCGGAAATTACCCTGACAGACCGCGACTCCATGCAGTTTCGTATGCTTTTGGGCCGTTCTGCCCTAACAGACAGGTTCCTGGTGGCCCCAGATCTTTCATACCGTGCCGGCCGTCGACCCCAAAACCTATACGGTCTCAAAAAGAAGAGGAGAAAAGAGTGAAAATCGCCATACTATCGCGCAATCAGGAGTTGTACTCAACCAGCAGACTGGTGGAGGCGGCCAAAGAGCGCGGTCATCAGGTTAAAGTTGTTGATCCTCTTCGCTGTTATATGAATATAACCTCGCATCGCCCCTCAATCCATTTCAAGGGGGAACCCCTTGAAGACTACGATGCCATCATTCCCAGGATCGGCGCCTCCATCACCTTTTATGGCACCGCTGTTGTCCGGCAATTTGAAATGATGGGGGTCTACAGCCTCAATGAATCCGTGGCCATCACCCGGTCCCGGGACAAGCTTCGCTCCCTGCAGCTTCTGGCCCGCAAAGGCATTGGTCTACCTGTTACCGGTTTTGCCCATTCGACAATGTACACCCAAGATCTGATTAACCTTGTCCATGGCGCTCCCCTTGTCATCAAACTGCTGGAGGGCACCCAGGGCATCGGCGTGGTGCTGGCCGAAACCCACAATGCTGCCGAAAGCGTTATCGAGGCCTTTCGGGGCCTAAAAACGAATATTTTGG
>JBFFIS010000147.1:0-6408 GCA_041556375.1 Desulfurivibrionaceae bacterium
AGCAAGGGGTTCAGCTCCACTGGCAGGCTACCACCAGTGCTGATGTTGCCGGATATTACATCTACCGCCAGAGTCCTGAAGGCAACTGGCAACGCATTGCCACCACCAGTGCCGGCGCCATCTCCTATACCGACCAAAACGACCTGCCGCCCGGAATGTATAGCTACCGGATAACGGCTTTTGATAAGGGGATCCGCCGTAACGAATCAGAGCCGTCACCGACAGTGACCTACACCAAACCATAGAGATATTTACAAACTCAAATTTACGACCATGAACCATTTTGACTATAAAGACAGCCAGCTCCACTGTGAAGATGTGGCCATTAAGGACATTGCCGCTCAAGTCGGCACCCCCTTTTACCTCTACAGCAAGGCAACCTTAAGCCGCCATTTTCAGGCTTTTGACGGCTCCTTTTCCGTGCCCCACATCACCTGTTTTGCCACCAAGGCCTGCTCCAATATCGCCATCCTCAACCTCTTTGCCTCCATGGGCGGCGGTGCCGATATCGTCTCCGGCGGTGAGCTGTTCCGGGCCCTGTCGGCCGGGGTCGACCCCAAGAAGATTGTCTATTCCGGGGTGGGCAAGACCCGCGATGAGCTCAGATATGGCCTGGAGTCCGGCATCCTGATGTTCAATGTCGAGTCGGACCAGGAGCTTGACGCCCTGCAGGAGGTGGCTGCGTCCTTAGGAGTGCAGGCGCCGGTTTCCTTCCGGGTCAATCCCGATGTCGACCCCAAAACCCATGCCTATATCTCCACCGGTCTTGCCAAAAACAAGTTCGGTGTGCCCATAACCGATGCCCTTGATGTTTATCGACGTGCTGCATCCATGGCAAATATTGAGGTTGTGGGCGTGAGCTGTCATATCGGCTCTCAGCTCACCGATGTCGCGCCCTTTGTCGAGTCCCTGGCCAAGGTTAAAAACTTCATTGAGCGCCTACAGGAGGCCGGTTGTAGCATCAAGTATCTTGACCTCGGCGGTGGCCTGGGCATTACCTATAATGAAGAAGAACCTCCGGCTCCCCTGGAGTATGCCAAGGCCCTGGAGGAAGAGCTCGGCGATCTGGGCTGTACCTTGATCCTGGAACCGGGACGGGTTATAGTGGGCAACGCCGGTATTTTGGTGACCAAGGTTTTGTACACCAAGCAGGGCGGCAAGAAATTTACCATTGTTGACGCCGGCATGAACGACCTGGCCCGCCCCAGCCTCTACGATGCCTACCATGCCATCCTGCCGGTGGAGGAGCGCGGCCAGGGCAGCGAGCTTGGTGATGTCGTCGGCCCCATCTGCGAGACCGGCGACTTCCTGGCCCGGGACAAAGAGGTGCCGATAAGTCAGCAAAATGATCTGCTGGCGGTGATGAGTTCCGGCGCTTACGGCTTTACCATGTCCTCCAATTACAATACCCGGCCCCGGGTGGCCGAGGTCCTGGTGGACGGCAGCGACTTTCACATCATCCGCAAGCGTGAAACCGTCGAGATGATGATTGCCGGGGAAATGATCCCCTAGACATAAAATATTTGCCCGCCCCCTATCCGCAAAAGCTTTTTACGTGGATTGAGGGTCTAGAAAGAAAAATGAATTTCCCCATACCCTTTACCAAGATGAGCGGCACCGGCAATGACTTCATCATCATTGACCATCGCCAGCCCTTTTTAACAGAGGCTGAGATCGCCCCCTTTGCCGCCAAGGTATGCAAACGGATGTTCTCGGTGGGTGCCGACGGCCTCATCCTCATTGAAGACCACCCTGAGGCGGATTTTCAGTGGCAGTTCTTTAACGGTGACGGCTCTCGGGCCGAGATGTGCGGCAACGGTGCCCGCTGCGCGGCCCGCTATGCCCACAGTAAGGGTATTGCCCCGGCCACCATGAGTTTTATGACCGTGGCTGGCCTGATCAGGGCCGAGGTGGTCGGCGATCTGGTCAAACTGGAGATGACCCCGCCCACGGACACCGAACAGCACCGCCCCCTGATCTTCGGCGGTGAAGAAAGAATTATCCAGTTTTCCAACACCGGGGTGCCCCATGCCGTTTATTTCGTCGACAGCAATGGCCAGACACCGGTAAAAGAGTGGGGCCGCGAGGTCAGGATGCATGCCCATTTCCAGCCGGCCGGCACCAATGTTAATTTTGCCGAGGTTACCGGCCCTTCTTCTCTCAAGGTCCGCACCTATGAGCGCGGTGTTGAAGATGAAACCATGGCCTGCGGCACCGGTGCTGTGGCCGCGGCCCTCATCGGCGGCCTGCTCGGCCATGTTACCAGTCCCGTGGCAGTAACAAGCTCCGGCGGCGAGATCCTCACTATTTATTTCACTATTGAGGACAGGGAGAAAAATCTGGTCAGCGGCGTCTTTTTAGAAGGCCCGGCCAACTTTATATATGAGGGCGCACTTAATATTGAGGCCCTGCGCTAAAAGAAAATCGCCAGCGCAGACGCCCTGGCAACACTACTATTTAATATACGTTTACATCTTTTAAAATAACAAGGAGAAGAGCTATGAACCCCTTTCGTGGAGCCTTTGTCGCCATAGTCACCCCATTTATTGATGGTCAACTGGATGAGCAGGGTTTAAAGGATCTTATCGAATTTCAGATCGCCGGCGGCACCCACGGTATCGTCCCCTGCGGCACCACCGGTGAATCGGCGACAATGAGCCACGATGAGCACCACCGGGTGGTAGAGCTCACCATCAAGACCGTGGCCGGGCGCGTGCCGGTTTTAGCCGGTACCGGCTCCAACTCCACCTCCGAGACCATTGAGCTCACCAAACATGCCAAGGCGGCCGGTGCTGACGGCGCTCTGGTCATCACGCCCTATTACAACAAGCCTTCCCAGGAAGGTCTCTACCAGCATTTCAAGACTGTCGCCAAGGCCGTGGACATTCCCATCATCCTCTACAATGTGCCGAGCCGCACCTCTATCGATATGACTGCGGCCACTGTAGCCCGCTGTGCCGAGGTGGACAACATTGTCGGCATCAAGGAGGCCACTGCCGACATGAACCGCGCCTGTGATGTCATCAGCCGTTGCCCGGCAGACTTTGCCGTAATGTCCGGTGATGACTTCACCTCCATGGCCCTGGTACTCCTGGGCGGTACCGGCGTCATCTCGGTTACATCCAACGTCAACCCCAAGGGCATGTCCGACCTGATGAACGCCGCCCTGGCCGGCGATGTCGCCAAGGCCCGCGACATCCAGTACCAGCTCTTCCCGCTCATGGGCTCCATGTTCTACGACACCAACCCGGTCCCAGCCAAAAAGGCCCTTGAGATGATGGGCAAAATCAAGTCAGGCAGCCCCCGCCAGCCCCTCTGGGAAATGGATGCCGATGCCTTGGCACGGATGACTGCCGTGCTCAAGGCCCAAGGCATGGTATAAAACAGTAAGAAAATGACAACCACCAGAGGGCACCAACTGCCTCCTGGTGGTCGCGCCTCTCATAAATACAGGAACGAATCATGACAAAGGTAATTATCGCCGGCGCTGCCGGTCGTATGGGCCAACGTATCGGCTATATGGTCAGCCAGAACCCCAACCTCACCCTGGTGGGCGGCTTTGAACAGCCAGATAGCCCGGCCGTGGGCAAGGACCTGGGCGAGATAGGCGGTTACGGTACCGTCGGCGTTGCCATCTCTCCCAGCCTGGAAGAAATTGTTGATCAGGGTGACGTGGTCATCGATTTCACCTTCCACGCCGCCACCATGGCCTTTGCCAAGATCTGCGCCGCCCATAATACCGGCATGGTCATCGGCACCACCGGCCTCAGCCAGGAAAACCTCAATGAGCTTAAGGTCCTGTCGGCGGATATGCCCATCGTTCAGTCGGCCAACATGGCGGTGGGGGTCAATGTCATGTTCAAAATCGCCAAGAAAATCGCCTCCATCCTTGGCAACGACTATGATATGGAGATTGTTGAGGCCCATCATAATTTGAAAAAAGACGCCCCCAGCGGCACGGCGCTGCGTCTGGGCGAAATGCTGGCCGAGGGTGTGAACCGCGACCTGGCCGAAGTAGGGGTCTACGAACGCAACGGTATTATCGGCGAACGCACCAAGAGCGAGATCGGTATCCAGACCGTCCGCGGCGGTGACATCGTCGGTGAGCACACTATCTACTATTGCGGCCCCGGCGAACGGATCGAACTGACCCACCGGGCCCATAACCGCGACAATTTTGCCCGTGGTGCAGCCGAGGCTGCCGCCTGGTTGGCCGGTAAAAAAGACGGCATGTTCACCATGTTCGACGTCCTGGGACTCGCTGACTTATAGGCGGTTATACGATCCTGGCCATCGACACGAAACAAACAAACTTTAGTGGTGTGAAAAGAGGCTATGGCCCTGGTATTTATCGGATTAGGCTCTAACCTTGGCAATGGCCGCCAGAATCTGCAGCTGGCCTGGCAGCGCCTGGGGCAGACAAAGGGAGTTACCACTCTCAGCCTTTCATCGCCCTATGAAACCGAACCGGTGGGCATGAGCACCGAGCACTGGTTTACCAATGCCGTGGGTGCCCTGGAAACCAGCCTTCCAGCCCATGAACTTCTGGCCATTATGCTGGACATTGAAAAAGCCATGGGCCGTGACCGCGCCGCCGGCCGGGACCGCAGTGTTGATCTGGACATCCTCTACTATGACGACCAGATTATCCAGGATGCTGACCTGGAGGTCCCCCACCCGGGGATCAGCAGCCGTCTTTTTGTCCTGGCCCCCCTGGTGGAGATCGCCCCGGATCATCTTCACCCCGGCCTCGGCCTTAGCTCCCGCCAGATGATGAGGGCCCTGCAGAACGCAGAACGTGTCGAAAAATCAAGGTGGACATAGGCAATGCACCCCATACGAATACTTATCCTCGCTGTGCTGTTTTACATTCTCTACCGCTTTCTCTTTGGTGGTAGAAAAAAGAAACCAATCGCCAGCCAGGAACCACCGGAAATTCCAGTCCAGGATACCCTGGCCGAAGATCCGGTCTGCCACACCTATGTACCCCAAAGCCAAGCGCTCTCCGTGGAACAGGACGGAAAGACCTATTATTTCTACAGCAAAGAATGCCGCAATACATTTACTGACCAACAACAAAGGAGAGAGTCATGAAATTTTTTATAGATACCGCCAATATTGACGAGATCAAGAAGGCCGTGGATATGGGCATGGTTGACGGTGTTACCACCAACCCCACCCTCATTTCCCGTGAGAACAAGCCCTTTGAAGAGATCATTAGCGAGATCGCCAAAATCGTTGACGGCCCGATCAGCGCCGAGGTCATTGCCTTAGACAGTGAAGGCATGCTCAAGGAAGGCCGGGAGCTCACCAAGATCAGCGACAATATCGTCATCAAGGTGCCGATGACCACCGACGGCCTCAAGGCAACCAAAGCCTTCAGTGCCGAGGGCATCAAGACCAACGTCACCCTGGTTTTCTCTACTGCTCAAGCCCTGCTGGCCGCCAAGGCCGGTGCCGCCTTTGTCAGCCCCTTTGTCGGCCGTCTCGACGATATTGCCCAGACCGGCATGGACCTGATCAGCGACATCATGACCATCTATGATAACTACGGCTACCAGTCAGAGGTAATCGTCGCCAGTGTTCGCAGCCCCATGCATGTCATGGATGCCGCCCTTATCGGCGCCGACATCGCCACCATCCCCTTTAAGGTCATAGCCCAGTTGGCTAAGCATCCCCTGACCGATCTCGGCATGGAGAGCTTCCTCAAGGATTGGGAAAAGCGCCAGAAGTAAGATTTCTGCCGCCAGACAGCATGGCATTCTGATGACGATCGGGCTGGCGAGGCTTGCAACCTCGAGCCCGTGCCGACCTGATCGTCACCGCCAAGCTACCTGCCTCTACGCTGCGAGGCCTGCCTGTTACCTTGCGACATTTTTTTTATTAAGGGAAACGAAGGGTTGGCGGCAAACAGCATGACAAGCCTTGCTCGAAGTTTTTAAAATGAATAAAGTATTTTAATGATTCGTCTAAATTTCGCCCACAACATAGGCCTCTGCCTGGCCCTTTTGGTCATCACAGCCGCTCCGGCTGGCGCTGAGATCTACACCTTCATTGATGCCAAGGGCACTGTGCATTTTTCCAATGCCCCCAACGATACCCGCTTTAATAATAAAAATCAGGTGGCCTACCTGCGCAAATACCGCAAGCAGGCCGATATCCGTGAGTATGATTATTTCATCCGTGAATCGGCTGAAAAATATGCCCTTGACCCCCACCTGGTCAAGGCCGTGGTTGAGGCAGAGTCAAACTTTGACAGCTACGCCGTCTCGCACCGCGGAGCCCGGGGATTGATGCAGCTCATGCCGGATACCGCCGGAGATCTGCAGGTTAAAAACAGCTTCAACGCCCGCCAGAATATCGACGGCGGCTGCCGATATCTGCGCCGGATGCTTGATATGTTCAGTG
>JBFFIS010000148.1:0-6396 GCA_041556375.1 Desulfurivibrionaceae bacterium
GACTCCGGCCTCTTCAAGGGCCTTGGCCTCTTTCAGCAGGCGACGGGCCGACTGGGCGTCTTTGCCTTGAACCTTAAAGCCACCAAGCTTGCCGGCTGTCTGAGGAGTAAGGCCGATATGGCCCATCACCGGCATACCGGCATCGACAATGGCCCGCACTGCCTTGCAGACCTCGCGACCACCTTCGAGCTTGACGGCATCACAACCGGCCTCCTTAAAAAAACGGCCGGCATTGGCAATGGCCTCTTTTTTTGAGACCTGATAGGAGAGAAAGGGCATATCACCAACCAGCATGGTGTTCGGCGCCCCCCGTCGTACCGCAGCAGAATGGTGGATCATCTCATCCATGGTGACCGGCACCGTAGAATCATAGCCCAAGACCACCATACCCAACGAATCACCGACAAGCAGCATGTCGACGCCGGCAGACTCCAGTAGCCTGGCAAAGCTGGCATCATAGGCGGTGAGCATGGTGATCTTGCCCACCCCCTTTTTAGCGATTATCCCTGGAGCTGAAAGTTTCATATTCTGCATAATATCATACCTTTACTTTGAAAAACAACCTCATGGCAGCAAAAGGAGCGCTGAGGATTTCCCCTCAGGCTAACTGCTAAAAGGCAGAGGGCCTGTTCTTTCCAAATGCTTCCTATAGTCGACAGCCCTGCCGAAATGCTCATAGGCATTCAGGGTTGCCATCCTTCCCCGGGGGGTTCTGGTCAGAAAACCACATTGAATAAGAAAGGGTTCGTAGACATCCTCCAGGGTACTGCGCTCCTCGCAGACCGCGGTGGCCAGGGTATCGAGGCCGGTTGGCCCCCCCTGGAACTTATCAATGATGGTGAGGAGAATACGCCTGTCCATTTCATCTAAACCAACATGGTCGACCTCAAGAAGCTCCAGGGCCTGATCAGCCATCTCGGCAGTGATCCGACCATCCCCCTTAACCTGGGCGTAGTCTCTTACCCTCTTTAACAGTCGATTGGCAATACGGGGCGTCCCCCGGGAACGGCGGCCCATCTCAAGGGCGCCCCCCTCATCGATGGGAACCTCAAGCAGAGCGGCAGAACGGGTGACAATGGTGACCAACTCTTCGGGGCTATAGAATTCCAGGCGCAGCACCACCCCAAAACGATCACGCAGGGGCGGGGTAAGGAGCCCTGTTCTGGTGGTGGCACCCACCAGGGTAAAACGGGGCAGATCCATCTTCACCGACCGGGCCCCGGGGCCTTGACCGATAATAAGATCGAGCTGATAATCCTCCATGGCCGGGTAGAGAATCTCCTCGACAACATGATTGAGGCGATGGATTTCATCGATAAAAAGGACATCACCCTCCTGCAGGCTGGTGAGAATGGCGGCCAGATCGCCGGGCCTTTCAATGACCGGCCCGGAGGTCACCCGGATATTGGCCCCCATCTCCTGGGCAATAATATAGGCCAGGGTGGTTTTGCCAAGACCTGGAAAACCGTGGAAGAGAATATGATCCAAGGGCTCGCCACGGCCCTTAGCAGCATGAATGGCAATTTCCAGGTTGGCCTTGACCTGCTGCTGGCCGATATACTGGGCCAGGCTTTTGGGGCGCAGGTCATACTCCAGGAAGACCTCCTGGTCGTCGACATTCTCTGTTGAAATAAGGCGTTCTTCGTAGTTCATCTGGAAAAATCGCTCTCCTTTAAAGGCTTATGCGGCCAGTGACCTGAGGGCCAGACGGATCAGGTCTTCCAGGGCGACATCACCGTCCCGCAGGGCATAAACAGCAGCAACAGCCTCCTGGGCACTGGTGGCCGGATAGCCCAGATTAACCAAGGCGGAAGCTGCGTCATCGAGAATTGAGCTTTCAGCCAGGGAAACACGGGGTGTTCTCCCCCCAGCGGTCGCCTCAGTGGCCGGGATGAAATCGACCCTGTCTTTGAGCTCAAGGCAGAGGCGTTCAGCGGTTTTCTTGCCCACTCCGGAAACCTGGGTCAGACGGCCGACATCATCGCCAGAAACCGCTTGGGCCAGTTGCACCGGAGCTATGGCCGACAAAATAGCCAAGGCCAGTTTGGGGCCAACGCCGGAGACAGAAAGCAGGAGTTGGAAGGTCTGCTTGTCCTGGGTGTCTAAAAAACCAAAGAGCAAAAAGGCATCTTCCCGAATATGGGAATGGATATGGAGAAATACTTCATGCCCCTCATCAGGCACCGAAAAAAGAGCGCTTTCCGGCATGGAGACCTCATAGCCGACGCCATGGACATCAACAATGAGACGGTCTGGATATTTAAACTGCACTATACCACGAAGCGAAGCGATCATTATTTATTGGTACCAGAAGAAATGCCGGGAGAAGACACAATATGACGAGCCACCTGACCAAAGATATCCCATGCTGGCAATTTTGTACACTCTTTAGCCATCTTAGACTACAAGCCGACAGTATGATGGGCATGGCAGATGGCAACGGCCAAGGCGTCGGCAGCGTCCTCGCTGGGGCTGCCGGAAAGCTTTAGCAGGACCCGGACAACCTGCTGTATCTGCGCCTTTTCAGCATGACCATAACCGGCCACAGTCTGCTTGACAGTCCGGGGTGTATACTCGCCAATGGGCAGGTCATGGGTCTTGCCGGCCAGCAGCAGGACACCACGGGCATGGCCAAGCTTGAGAGCCGAACGGGGGTTGGCGGCCACAAAAACATCCTCAATGGCCATCTGGTCAGGTCGGTGCTGAACAATAACCTGGGAAATCCCCTCATAGATGGCGAGAAGACGATCGGCAAAGGCCATCTTGGCGTCGGGGCGAATAACGCCGCAGGAGACGAAGCTCAGACGCATTGCCTCCTGTCTGATCAGGCCATAGCCGGTGATCCGCGATCCAGGATCAATGCCAAGTATCAACCGGCCAAGATCTGCCACCCCTCCTCCCCTTAAACCAACTTCTCCATAATCTCATCGGGAATATCGAAATTGGCGTGGACATGCTGAACATCGTCATTGTCCTCCAGGGTATCAATGAGACGCATGAGAGAGGCGGCCTTTTTTTCCTCGGCAACCTCGATGGTATTCTGGGGGATCATGGAGATCGCCGCCTCAACCATCTCAACTCCTGCTTTTTCCAGCTCTTCGCGGACGGCGTCAAAATCATCAGGGGCCGTCAAAACCTGAAAGGTCGTCTCTTCCTCAACTACATCGTCGGCACCTGCTTCCAGGGCCACATCCATCAATTTTTCCTCATCAACCGTATCCTTATCGACGATGATGGAGCCCTTACGATCAAACATAAAGGCGACACAGCCTGATTCGCCCAAGTTTCCGCCGCTCTTGGAAAAGGCGTGCCTCACCTCGCCAACGGTACGATTCCGATTGTCGGTCATGCAATCCACAAGAACCGCGACACCGCCCGGGCCGTAGCCCTCATAGCGAATCTCTTCATAGGTTTCGCCCTCAAGCTCGCCAGTACCCTTTTTAATGGCCCTTTCGATATTGTCCTTGGGCATGTTCTCGCCCTTGGCGGCAGCAACAGCCGAACGCAGACGAGGGTTGGCGTCTATGTCGCCGCCACCCATGCGAGCAGCTACGGTAATTTCCTTGATCAACCTGGTGAATATCTTACCGCGTTTGGCATCCTGGGCCCCCTTCCGATGCTTAATATTCGCCCATTTCGAATGTCCGGCCATATCTATCCCTCCCTATACACAATGCGGCTGCACCGCGTAGATCCTATTTAAAATCCATGGCAAGGACAAAAACCTCACGGCTTTCCACCCGTGACGACTTTGGCTTGACCACTTTTACCTTTTTAAAATACTGACGAACCTCGTCAACATACTGGCCAAAATCCTCACCCTGGAAGACCTTGCAGTAAAAATTACCGCCCTTATCGAGAACGGCGACAGCAATCTCAAGGGCCCGCCTTGAGAGTTCCAAACTCTTCTGATGGTCGGAAAACTTATGACCAGTGGTGGCGGGCGCCATATCACTTAAGACCACATTAAAGCTGTTAACGGCAAGCTGATTAAAAATCTCTTCAGAAAAGATATCCGCCTTCAAGAGCTCCATGGGTGCCGCTTTGGCAAAGGCATATTTTTGGGTGGAATGCAGATCGACACCGATCACCTTACCCGTCGCTCCCACCTGCTTGGCGGCATAAATAGACCAACTGCCCGGACAGCAGCCCAAATCAAGGACGGTATCACCCTTTTTCAACAGCTTAAATCGCTGCTGGGCCTCCTCCAGTTTAAAAACGGAACGAGCCGGATATTTTTCCTGCTTGGCCTTTTTGAAGTAATAATCGTGAACTTTTTTCATGCCCTTGCCATATAATCCCTAAACGGTTAAAACATGCCAAAATAGCGTATACACCAAGAGTTTACAAGCTTTATCAGGCCCCCAGAACACGCCTAGCGGACATTGACAGCCTCACCTATCCCCCTTAGTTTTATTTATTAATCCGCTTTTTATTACATTACTGACCGCCACCCACCACTATGAATGAATCTCTTCTGCTCCGCGTCCTGCTCGAGTCATGGGACATGCTCCTGGAGGCCTCTCCTTACATACTCTTCGGTATCGCTTTTGGCGGCCTAATCAAGGTCTTCATGCCCGCCGATTTTATTGCTAAGCATTTAGGCAAAGGTAAATTCTTGCCTGTCGTCAAGGCTGCCCTCTTCGGTATCCCCCTGCCCCTCTGTTCCTGTGGAGTTCTGCCGGCCGCCGCCGGCCTTAAAGACCAGGGGGCAAATAACGGCGCAACAGCCGCTTTTTTGATATCAACCCCGGAGTCAGGGGTGGATTCCATATCCATCACCTATGCCCTCCTGGATCCACTGCTTACCATCGCCCGGCCTTTTGCGGCCTTGATAACCGCCCTGTTTGCCGGTTTTGCCGAAAATATCGTCAATCCACCTAAAGAGATGGCTGTCAAAGCACCGACCCCTTTACCCATGGCTGGCAAGCTATCAGGCGGTATCGGCACCAACCCCTTCAGCACCGAAAAAACCCCCTTCCTTCAAGAGCTTTTGCAAGGTGTCAAATATGCCTTTCTCGAACTCTGGGGTGACATTGCCCCCTATTTTTTCTTCGGTATCCTGCTGGGCGGCCTGATCACCGCCCTCATCCCGGAGGATTTCCTCAAGGCCTATCTGGGGGGCGGCCTGCCCTCCATGCTTCTTATGCTCCTGATCGGCATCCCCATCTACATCTGCGCCAGCGCTTCGACCCCCATTGCTGCGGCCCTCATCCTGAAAGGAATCAGCCCTGGCACTGCCCTTGTCTTTCTGCTCACCGGCCCAGCCACCAATATCACCTCGCTATCGGTGCTCACCGGTATTCTCGGCAAAAGAGCCTCTGTTCTTTATCTCTTCACCATTGCCATCTTTGCCGTCCTTTTTGGCCTGGCCACAGACCAACTTTACACCATGCTCAACCTTGATGTCCGGGCAGTAACCGGTAAAGCGGCAGAGATCATTCCTTACGGGATTCAGCTGGCAAGCGCCCTGCTGGTGATTGCCCTCTCCATCCAGCCGGTATGGCAGAGCATGCAGAGAAAATTTAAATAAAGCGAGAGGGGGGAAGCCGAAGGATACTAGGCGAAGGCAAGATGATTGCCGAGATTGAAGATCAGTCTTTCCAAACCTTGAGGCCGATTTTATAGACTTCCGAACGCTTGCCCCCCAAATCACTACTGATCTTGCTTACCGCGTCTTTCATGGATAGCCCCTGTTGACGCAAGGCCAAGAGAAGCTCAGGAATATCATCCCCGCCAACGGCAGTGGTCACTTTGCTGCCGTCAATAATCATGACGATCTCCCCCTTCACCGCCGGGCGATCAGCCAATTTCTCCCTTACCTCACTGACCGTGGCCCACAGCACCTCCTCATAGATCTTGGTAAGTTCACGACCAAGGCAGAGGTTCCGGTCACCAAGTATATCGAGAATATCGGCCAAGGTATCAAGGATGCGGCGCGGTGATTCATAGAGGACAAAGGGCAGGACATCATATACATGACTTTGCAACACCTTACGGCGCTGGCCCTTCTTAGCGGGCAGAAATCCAAGAAAAGTATAGCCTTCATCTGCAAGGCCGGAAGCGCTGACCAGGGTCGTCACAGCCGATGGCCCAGGCAGGGGGCAAACCTGAATACCACGTTCATGACAGAGACGAACCAGGCGGGTACCTGGATCTGAAATAGCAGGGGTACCGGCGTCAGAGACCAGGGCAACATTTTTACCCTGTTCCAGTTCAGCAAGCAGCCGTTGACCCTGTTTTGCCTCCTGACCTCGGTAATAACTTTGCAAAGGCGTGGCGATGCCAAGATGACTGAGGAGCTTCCGGGTGTGCCTGGTATCCTCGGCGGCAATAAGATCTACCTCGGCGAGAACACGGGCCCCACGGATGGACATATCATCGAGATTACCAATA
>JBFFIS010000149.1:0-6357 GCA_041556375.1 Desulfurivibrionaceae bacterium
CCTCGTGGTTTTCAGCGACTTTCAATGACCTCACTGCGCCAAAGCAGGGGCGCTACTCGAGCAGGTGCTCGAGCAAAATCCAGACACAGTCAAAATTGTTTTCAAACATTTCCCCTTGAACTTTCACAAGGAGGCCCAGGCCGCGGCCCAGGCAGCTATTGCCGCCCACAACCAGGGAAAATTCTGGCAATATCACGACAAGCTCTACGAGAACCATAAGACCCTGAGCGCCCAGAGTTACGAAAAATTCGCCACTGAGCTGGGCTTAGACCTCACCGCCTTTAACCGTGACCGCAACAGCCCCCAGGCCCGTCAGCAGATGGCGACCGACATGAATATCGGCAGACAGGCAGGGGTCAACAGTACACCTGCTATATACGTCAACGGCCATCGGGTGAAACAACGGACCCCGCAGGTCATTCAATCGATGATTGATGCCGAGCTCAAAGTCGGCAAATAAACAGAGACGACCTTCGTCAGGCTCAGAAGTGCGTTCCGTATTAATGAGGTACAAAAATAAAAAAAGAACTCTCCTTCACCAATAATGAGACGGCGCGCCTGCTCTACGGTGACCTCAACAGCAATCTCCATGAATTGGAGAAAAGTATCGGCGTCAAGGTCAAGGCCCGCGGCACCAACCTGACGGTGAGCGGCGCCTCCCATGAGGTCGAGCTGGCCGTCCAGACTCTGGAGCAGCTCTATATGCTCCTGGAGGCCGGCTATCCCGTCTATCCCCAGGATGTGGCCTACGCTGTCCACATCCTGGAGAGATCTGCCCGGGCCGACCTCAAGGAGATCTTTCTCGATCAGGTCTACATCACCTCCAGGCAGCGTGTTGTTTCGCCCAAGAGTCTAAACCAGAAGGAGTATATCGAAGGTATTCGTAACCACGACATTGCCTTTGGTATTGGTCCGGCCGGTACCGGCAAGACATACCTGGCCGTGGCCATGGCCGTGGCCGCCTATAGCAGTCATCAGGTCAAGTCCATCATTCTGACCCGACCGGCGGTTGAGGCCGGTGAGCGCCTGGGTTTTCTGCCCGGCGATATGGCTGAAAAAATCAACCCCTACCTCCGCCCCCTCCTTGATGCCCTCAATGACATGCTGGGCCGGGAAAAGGCCGGCGAACTGGTTGAACAGGGGGAAATAGAAATTGCCCCCCTGGCCTTTATGCGCGGCCGCACCCTCAACAATGCCTTTGTCATCCTCGACGAGGCCCAGAATACCACCTATGAACAGATGAAAATGTTCCTCACCCGCCTGGGCTTTAACTCCAAGGCCGTTGTCACCGGCGACATAACCCAGGTAGACCTGCCCTTCAGCCAGCAGTCAGGGCTGGTGGCGGCCTCGCGTATCCTGAAAAAGACCCCGGGAATCAGCTTCACCAACTTCAGTGAAACGGATGTGGTCCGCCATCCCCTGGTCAAAAAAATCATCACGGCCTATGAGACTTCCGAAAAAAAGGCCGCTGCCAAAAAGAAAAAAGGTTCCTGATCAGCCCTTATGTCTGTCCTGTTGACCAACAACTATGACGGCCCCTGGCCGGTCTGTGTCGCCTTGCTCCGGCGCCAAGCGCAAGAACTTCTTATTCTTGCCGGCATAGAAGACCATGAACTCTCCCTGCTGCTTGTTGATGACCAGGCCATGCAGGAGATGAACCTTACCTGGCGCCACAAGGATAAGGCCACTAACGTTCTGTCCTTTCCCCAGGGCGATGATGATTTTGATCACCATCCCCTGCTCGGCGACATCATCATCTCCATTGACACAGCGCACCGCGAGGCGCAGGACAGCAAAAAATCACTGCATCAACATCTTCGGGCACTGTTGGTCCATGGCTTTGTTCATCTTCTGGGCTATGACCATGAACGTTCAGACGACGACGCCGAGGAGATGTTTGCCCTTGAACACCACTATTTACAAGCACTCGAAACAAGGAGAAGGAAAATGGTTAAACTCGCCATTAATGTTGACCACGTAGCCACCCTGCGGCAAGCCCGGGGCATCACCGAGCCGGACCCTGTCACCGCCGCCGCCATTGCCGAGCTGGCCGGGGCGGTGGGCATTGTTGTCCATCTCCGGGAAGACAGGCGTCATATGCAGGACCGCGACATTGAAATCCTGCGCCAGACCGTGCAGACCAAACTCAACCTGGAAATGGGGGCTACTGAAGAGATTATCGGCATCGCCCTCGACCTGCAACCGGACATGGTGACCCTGGTGCCGGAAAAAAGGGAGGAGTTGACCACCGAGGGCGGCCTGGACGTCGCCGGCCAAAAAGATAAACTCAAAGAGGTCATTGCCAGGATGACAGCGAAAAATATCCCGGTAAGTCTCTTTATAGATCCTGATTCAGCCCAGATCCAGGCCTCAAAAGAGGTGGGCGCCACCTTTGTCGAGATCCATACCGGCCGCTATGCCGACGCCAAGAGCGAGGAGGAGGAAGACAAGGAATTCGAGCTTATCGCTGCGGCGGCCGAAGAGGCCTATGAGGCGGGCCTGCGGGTCAATGCCGGCCACGGCCTCAACTATGTCAACACCGCCCGGGTGGCAGCCCTACCCACCATCGAGGAGCTTTCCATCGGCCATGCCGTTATGGCCCGGGCCATCTTCACCGGCCTTGACCAGGCTGTCCGCGAAATGATCGACATCTGCCGCTTCGCCTAAGACACGGTTATGCCCACAAAAAAAGCCCTGGTTGCCATAACGGCAACCAGGGCTTTTTTTGTGAAGGTGAGTCAGGAAATCAGGGGCGCATTACGCCAGGGTGGAGGCGGCCTCACGTTCCTCCGGGGTCATGGAGCGGACATGGATGGCCTGCTTGGTGCGGTCAAAGGCGACAACCACCCTCTCCTCCGGAGTGGTCAGTATCCTGGTTGCCTTGCCAATGGTTACCCGCACGCCGGGGTGGAGCTTGCCGTAGACATAGACACATTGGGTGGCCGCCTTTTCAATCTCCTCATCAAGCTTTTCCTCAAGCTCGGTGAGGTGGTTATTGGCATCCATGACCTTGGGCATCAGGGCGTTTAGTTTTTTAAGTTTTGCGTCGTTTTCCGGCGAAAAATCCTTGCCCTCTTTCTTCTTCATTGCCGACAAGGCGGTGATATCCTTCAGCATCTCGGCAAGACGGGGTGGCCAAATGGCCTTGGCCTCCTCAATCTTTTTCTTCTTGTGTTCAAGGCTTGGGTTGAGGCCGACCACAACCTCGGTAAGAACTTCAGCCTCAGAGCCAAGCTCCAGGGCATGGAGGGAACCGCCGAGAATATATTTGCCCCCAATCACGCCGCCCTTGCCACGCAGGGCCCGCAGATCCTTCTCCACCCGCATCTCGCCCTGGACGACAAAATCACCAATAATCATATTACCCCGGGTTTCAATAGAGCCGGTATTTTCACAAAAATCGACATCCATATCGCCCCAGACCCGCACGGTACACTCCTCACCGATAAGACCGCCGCGAATCTTCAAATTCTCACCAGCGATAATTTCAGCGCTATTGACACCCTCGGTGATGTCGACATTGCCCATACATTTTACCCGGAAACCGGGGAGGACCTGGCCCCTGATGATGAGCTGCTTGCCACTGAAGGTAATATTGCCGACACTCATATCGACATCGGAATTGACTATATGCTCCTCGTAAACGGCAGGTTTGCCCTCGGCCATGACAAACTTGCCCTTCGCCGTCGAGGTGACCCGGAGGCCATCTTCACTCAGGGTAACACCCGGCCCGCATTTAATGGTGACATCCTTACCATCCTTGGCGGGAATTTCCTTGCCAAAGACATCACGGCCGGGAATACCGGTGGTGGGGGGAATTTTTTCAAGAAGGAGCTGATCTTCAGGGACATTGACGATATTGCCGAGCTCGCGAAAATCCCGACGGTCGCTGCGGGAATTGTCCTCGGCATCTTTTTCTTTGGTCTGGACAACTGCCGGACGAACAAGGGGTTTCACCTTGGCGTTTTCACCTTGTTGGGCAGGGGTGCCGGTGGCGATCACCGCCTTGCCATCCTCATCAAGGGTGGGCAAGCCCTCGTTAAAACCGTGACAGACGCCGGCGGCCAGGGCCAGATCCACCACCGCCTTCCAGTCACCGGGGTCGAAAGCATCGGCCTCATGGAGGGCTAGGACAAGCTTGAGCTTGTCCTTGGAGAGCTGCAAGGTGTACTTGCCATCACATATTTTTTGCGGGTGTGGCCCCAGGGTGAATTCTGCCATCAGATCAACCTAATTCAATAAACTTTTCAATAACGCGATAAGAGGCCTCTTTTAGCCCTCATCCCAGCTTGTCGGCATAGTTGCCGATTTATTTACACTTTTTTAATTTTACCACCTTGATGAAGCATCCATCCCCTTAGGTAAAAGGGTCGTGGCCATGGCGGCAAGAAGGGCATCACAATAACTTTATTATAAAGTAAGTGAATTTAGCAAGTTACTTGCAAAAACCCGCCTTAAAAAGGGAAGTATGTGACTCAAATCTGTTCATCGGGGGTTACGAAGCCCTGCCAGGCCACATACCCAACGGCACAGGTAGGCAGCAAGGGCACTTTGCGTCCCCAACAACACCACCCAGGCAGATCTATTCGATTTTATTACACTAAAACACCAGGGTGGGCGAACATTTTGGCTTGAAAGACCTTTTTCCAGAATGACCGCCTGTGAGGTTTTCGCCTTGTGGCCAGCCCGGAATGTGTGGCGGCGCCGCCAGCAGCGGCCACCTCAGTAAAAATATTATTTAGGCCGGCATCATGCTCTTTTCCATGTCATTAATCTGCTCGACCTCGCCAAGAACCACGAGGGTATCGCCCTCCTCTATGAGGGTGGTAGGGGTAGGATTAAAAACAGAATGGCCATCCTTACGTTTGATGACAACGACAATAATATTGAAATTTTTGCGGATCTCCGACTCCATCAGGGTCTTATTGACCAGGGAGGTGGCGCTCTGGGTGACAACCAGCTCTTCAAGGCGGAGGCCGAGATCCCGACCGCTGACCGCTAGATCGATAAAATCGGTAACAGTGGGGCGCAAGATGAGGTTGGCCATCCGGTAGGCCCCGATATAGTAGGGAGAGATGACACGGTCGGCCCCGGCCCTTTTCAGCTTTTCCTTGGCCCGTTTATCACCGCTGGAACGGGCGACGATATACAGATCAGGGCTCAGCTCCCGGGCCGACAGGGAGATATAGACATTATCGGCATCTGAAGAGACTACGCCCACCAGCCCTTTGGCCCGGGCCACGCCGGCCTGGATGAGCATATCATCGTCTGAGGCATCGCCCTTGAGAGCTATATAGCCGAGCTCATTGATCTGCTCGATCTCCTCATCACTTTTTTCAATGATGACAAACTTCTTGCCATTCTCATGCAGGAGCTTGCAGATAACCTGACCAATGCGGCCAAAACCGCAGACAACATAATGATCTTTCATTTTTTCGAGCTTCTTTGACATATTTCTCTTCCCCAGAACGGATCTGATCCCCCCCTCAACCACACTTTCGGTAATCTCCCGGAAGAGCACCATGACATAACCGACACCAATGAGGATGAGGACCATGGTGAAATGGCGGCCTGCCGGGCTGAGATGGACCATCTCTCCATAGCCCACCGTGGTAACGGTAATCATGGTCATATAGAGGCCGTCATCAAAGGAGGCGCCCTCAAGAATCATGTAGCCCACAGAGCCAAAGGTCAAAATGGCAACCAGAGCGATAATTGACAGGAGAGTTTTCTTCATGTGCCTTGTAATAATTTTCTTTCACGAACCAGGGGTTCGCTGCCGATATAAAGAGTAAGTCCTTTGTACTGGTTACCCGGAGCGCCAGGCAGATTTTCCGGAAAAAAGAACAGCCTGGCGAACCATGAACTAAATCTAAATATATTTTTACTATTTTTTCCGGGAAAAAGATTTTTTATAGGGAGCGACAGTGCCCGACCAAGGCAATTTAACAATTCACCAGCTTAACACCTTGTAACTATGAGGTGTTGCACCAAAAGGCCCTGGTGGCTTAGAAATTGCAAATATTTCAGGTAGAGCATTGAGCGTTCCTTCACCACCACAATCAGGAGGTGGGCCATGACTGCCAAGGATGTTATCAGACTGTTGATGTTAAGCCCTTTCTATTTCCGCCTTTCCTTACGCCAGCGGCAAAAACTCTTCCAGGATTTCTGTCGGCATCACCGGGTCTAGGCCCAAAAATATCTCGCACCGACACAGTAAAAGAGCATCTTTTCATCTTGATATCGCGCCGGTTAACCTGATAGACCTGCTTCTCGTACTGCTTATATTCTTTGTGACAACAACATCTTTTTTACAACTCAAGGTCATCGAGCTGAACGTCCCGTCTGCAAAGAACA
>JBFFIS010000150.1:0-6355 GCA_041556375.1 Desulfurivibrionaceae bacterium
CTCCACATTGCCGAAGGCTGTGTGATGAATAAATTGTTGCAGCCGGGAAATATAGACTACAAGGCCGACGGCAGCCCCAAGCACAGGATATCCTGTTGTCTCCTTAAGCAGGAGATGCGGAGATAAAGCGAGGGGGGATCGGTCAAAATCCCTTTTTCCCGGTCCCTAAAAACCCGTCCTGTCCCAGGCAAGGAAAGGACTTGCCCCCATGGGCAAAATTCAGGGTCCAGAGTGTTTCATATTTGAGCCGTTTCCCGGCTCCACCGGAAATGTGATTGTGAAAGTCACCCCTTTGCCGTCGGGGTTGCATGCAACAGCAATGGTCCCGCCGTTATGCTGTTCAACCAGCCTCTTGGTGATAGCCAGGCCCAGGCCGGTCCCTTGCGACTTGGTGGTAAAAAACGGGTTAAACACCTTGTCGAGTGCAGCGCTGTCGATTCCCTTACCGTTATCGGCGATGGAAATCTGTACAAACCCTGCCAAGTCCTGCCGGCTTTGTATGGTTATGACACCTTGCTGCCCGGTGTTGCTGGCTATAGAGTCTGCAGCATTTAGAATCAGATTCAAAAAAATCTGCTGCAGCTGGCTCGGGTCGGCAACGATTTGCGGCAGGCCGGGACTCAAATCCTTGACAAGTTCGACCTCCGGACCAACTTCCTTGCCATTATCTCTTGGAGTTCGCATGGCAAAGCGCGCGGACTTTATCGCTGTCTCGAGCAACTGATTGACATCCAGAGAAACCATTTCCGGTTTCGGGGGCCGGGCATAGTTGAGCAATCCTTTGAGCAGGGACGTGATTCTGTCAATTTCTTTAATGACCAGGTGCAGAACCTCCTTATCCTCGGCATCCAGGGCGGAATCCTGACTGAGGACCTCCATGGACACCTTGATCCCTGCCATGGGATTTTTTATTTCATGGGCCATGCCGGTCGAAAGTTCACCCACCACGGCCAAGCGTTCCGTTTCCTGTAATTTATTGTATTGCTCTTTCAACGAGGCGGCCATCTAGTTGAACGATGCAGCCAGCTCACCAAATTCGTCTTTCAGCTTTTCCTCGATTCGATACCCCATTTCACCTGCCTTGATTTTCCGGGTGGCTCCCAACAGTTCCACCACGGGTTTGGTAATACTGCGGATAAAATAGAATGAGATGACAATCCCGACGAAAAATGAAAAAACCAGCGTCGCGGTCAATATCTTCTTGGAGGCAGCCACCTCAGCCATTGCGGCACTGGTTTTTTTCCGCAGGGCATCGTTGGCATTCATGGCCATCCACTGCGACTTTACAATGATACGATCGCCGATATCCGCCGCAAAAGACTGCAACCTGGCGACCCGTTGGGCGTCGGCCGTAGAGGTAATGAAGTAACTGAGGGCTTCTTGATACTGCCCCGTCAACTCTTGCAAATGAAGAATTTCTTCGTGTACCGGCTGCTCATGATGACAATCCGTACATGTCTGCGCCCTGTCTCGCAGCCGGAGGACATTATCAACTATAATGTCCAACTCCTTACCGAACGAGGTGCCGGTAGTATAGAGATTTGACTGCACCGTCTGGACATTGATCACCAGGTCCTGGCGGATAACCTCGACCTTGTGCAGCAAGAGCAAGGCGGTGAGGTTGGCCGTTGTCTTGTTGACGATATGCAGGGTTGTGGCTACACCACCAACAACCAGTAAAAATATCAGAACAAAGGAAATGATAATTTTCTTCTTCATCAGTTATTTCCCGTGTTCCACGATGGCAGCTCGGGTTTCCTGTGCCATCTCTTCAACCTTGACAAAGTCCGCAGTACTTGACTTGACAAAGCCAATGGCCTGGAATTGCTCGAGGACCTTTTTGCCCTGAGAGGTTTTGTCCATGTGCAGCAGCACAGCCGCCATCTTTGCCCGCAAGTCACTGTTGATCTCACTTCTGACACAGAGGGTCACTTCCGGAACTTCGGGGGACTGGGCAATAATGCTGAGTTCCTGCCGAATTGAGGCATCACTACTAGCCAGCTTGTTGAAAATCGTACTTTTTGCCGCGCCAATATCAGCCCGACCATCAAGCACCGCAAAAATTGCCGAGGCATGGCTGCCTGAAAAATAGAATCGATTGAACTCACGGTACATATCGGTAATGCCATGCTGCCTGAAGTATGCCACAGGAAACAGGTATCCCTCCATTGTTGCCGGATCAACAAAGACGATGCTCTTCCCCCTCACACCATCAACATCGCGTATCCCACTATCTTTACGGACAAAAACATAGCCCTGGGACGTCAGCTTACCGCTCAGATTGACCGGATGGACTAAAGGATCCAGCCCCAGTGCCTTTATACCCATGGTTGCCGTATAGGAGGTAAGAAAAGCGCCATCGAGCTTGAGGTTGTTGAACCTCTTAACCACTTCGCCATAGCGGCTCATAATGGTAAGCTTTACCTCCACATCAAGCTGCTCGCTCAGGTAGTCGGCCAGATAGCGATAGCGTTCCACTTGGTCAAAAATATTGTGCTCTGGTTCGATGCCGATCAGCAGTTCATCGACCTGCTCCCCCGCAACCACAGGCACGGCGGACGGACAGACAAGGGCGATAAACAGCCAGACAACAAAGCCCTTAAACAAAGCATGTATCACCAGAGAAGAGCGGATCATTGCACGACCTTTGTGGCTTCAATCAAGAGCTGAATGGGAAACTCAATGCCCAATCTCCGGGCCTCCTCGAGATTGAAGACCAGCTCCGTGTCCCGAAAAGTATGGGGGACAATGTTGCCAGGCTTTTCGCCACGCAGAATCTGCGCGGCCATCTCCGCAGCCATTTTCCCCTGGGCCTGCGGGGGTTGAAACAGGGTCACCAAAACCCCGGCCTTGAGATCGTTAGAAAAAATATCTGCAGCAGGTATTTTTTTCTTTCGCAAAATTGTCACAACATCATCAATCCACAGATGTGTAAGGGCACTGCCGGCAATAAAGACGGCGTCAGGATTTTTTGCTTGCAATTGAACCAGGCTTTTTCGCGACCGAATATCGATCTTTTCAGTCTTTATGTTCTGCTTCCAGGCAAGCACTTTCATTTCTTCGTATTGGCGGACCGAATCGTCTTCAACACTGCTAAAAACAATGGCGAGGGTCTCGATAGACGTGAGACGTTTTAAATACCTGAGAATGCTCGACATAGGCACCTTGTAGCCGCAACCCGTCACATTTTTGCCCGCCACATCCGCCTTTTCCGGCTCATAGAGGCCGGCATAGACCAGCGGGATGTGGCTTTTCTCGTGGATAACCGCCTGGGCGGCGGAGGCCCCATAGGTAACGATAAGGTCCACATCAAAGGCTATGAGTTTCCGGGCGGCATTGCTCCAGGAGATGGAATTTGGGAAAGGTTTTTGCAGGATAACCTCAACTTCTTCACCGCCAGAAAAATTTTTCTTGAGCTCGGAGACAAAAACAGCATGCATTGTCCCATAATAGGAGACATCGCCGGTCATAATAACGCCGATTCGTTGTACGGCATGGCTCTCTGCCGCGACCGCCAGGACGAGGACAAAGGCAAGCAGTATGCTTAGCAACGGCCGGATTAAAGTCTGCAAGCTAAAAATACCTCTTCACATTGAGGATGGTGGTAAAGACGTTACCGTCCAAGGCGTCGTAGGCCTTGTCATTATAGATATCGAGTGAGGATCTGATATTGACTGCCCACTCCTGGGAAATCCTTTTGCCAATCTCCAGCGACAAGCTTGTCTCTGATGCTTCCAAGGCTGAAAACGAGGAGAGAGAAAATGGCGCTCCGCCCACAACATCCTCATAGACGTATTCCCCCTCAATCATGGTGTAGGTCATAGCGGCGCTAACCGTAATATCCTTCCTGGGCAGATAATGGAGAGACAGGCTCAAGGAGTTGGACTCATCAGTATAAGGAGATCCGTAATCCCAATAGGGCAGATCGCCGGAACCAACCGCGAGCCACTTCCCATAGCTCAGGTCCTGATCCACATCCCACCGCTGATAGTACCAACTGGCAGTAAGAGAAAGATTTGCGGCAAGTTGGGCAGACAGACTGGCGAGAAACTGATCACGCCGGCCGTCGCGTTCGCCGGTCTCCAGCATGACAGCGGGGTCGCTGTTGAGATAGCGCAGCTGATTACGCTCGGTCAGAGACAGGATGTATTGCAGATAGACATTGAGCCAGGGCGCTGGGGTATAGGTGGTTGTCAACTGCAGTTTGTTGGAGGCATCCGGCGTATTGTTATAGGCGGGCTTGTCGTAATTCTTATATTCATAAATCGCCTTGAGGTGGACCTTGTCCATGGGCTTGGCATGGGCTCTGACATTGACGGTGTGGACATTGCTTTGACCGGGCACAACGAGCCAATCAGCCTCATCCTGGCGCTCGAGATGGGAAAATTCATAGGTTGCAAACAGGACCAGGGTTCGGGACGATCTGTATCGTGTTGACAGGGAAAAGACATCCTGATTGGAGGAAATGCCAGGCCGAACCGAATAACTCAAGATATTATTCCGCCCGGCCACAGTGACAGCACCCGGGGTATCCAGGTCAACGGTTTTATGCCTGTACTTGAAAAAAACACCGACGGCCGGAACAGGTATCCAGCTGACATCAAAGGCCCCCTTCCAGGTCGTGGATTCCGTAAGGCTGTAATTGTTTTTCTGGGTAAGATTGCTGAGGGCGGCGGCAGCCACAAGACCGCCGGTGTAAGAAGAGTGGAGCTTAATGGAATGGGCCGACGATTCAGTTTCCGGCACGACATGGTGCGGATAGATGTCAGCCGGCCTGGCAAAAGCGGCCGAAGCAGGATAGGCGTCATAGAGAATATTGTTTGCACCCGGCTTGAACCTGGCCTTATCGTAACTGTACTCAAGCTCAACCGGCCCGACATGGCTGTTGACTCCAAGCTTTACGGCATTTGATTGCCAATCAATATCCCGCCCCTGGGAAACCTTGTAGATCGGATCAAAATCTCCCAGCAAAAACCTCTGCTGAGTCCTCCCGTCCCGTTCAACATGGCGATGGGTCAAGAAGGTATGGAATGGAAAATCAGGGGCCTTCAGTCTGAGCGACAAAAGGTTGCTGCTAAAATCGATGGAGTATTTCTCGCCTGGGTTTCTGTCCGTATAGGTGAGGCCGGGAGGCTCGCCGCTATACTGATAGTTAAAATGGTCAAGATTGTGCTGGACGCCGACCAAAATATCCCTAAACAGCACCAGATCCTTATAGGCAAAGCCGGCATCGCTATAAAAATCATAGCGGCTGAGATACTCGGCATTGACGTGATATCTGTACGGAAGCGGGCAGGAGAGGACATCAAGAGCAAAGGTGGCTGAAGAATGGGGATATATGTATTCCGCCGCCTTCAAAGCGTCTTCACTGGATAACCATCGATACCCCACAGAAAAGACCCCTTCTGACTCATAAGCCACAGGAGAGTCTTCCGAATTGAGGCTGACTGGAACGACGTCGACGTGCCGCTCATCGCCCCCTTCGGCGGCCAGGGCACTCCCGCCGCCAAGAACAATCAGCCCAAGGGAGATGCTGAAGATACACGTCCTTTTTTTGCACCTCATTGGCTGAACCTTCCCTGGCCTGATGTTGAAGGGATATCCGAGCCATGAATTGTCGAATGGCAATCAGAGCAGCGTGTATAAAATGCCCGGGCCCTTTCCGCGGAAATACTGGTTCCGAGCTCCGTATTCAGCCGGTGCCCCTCATGGCACTGCAGGCATAAAAAAGGCTCCCGGGCATTGAGGAGCCTGCTGTTTACTGCGCCATGGGGGCTATGACAGTTGAGGCAATCCTCGGTCACATCAGCGTGCTCATAAAGAAATGGCCCTCTTTTTTCCTGATGACACTGGACACAGGTTTCTTTGACACTGTCTTGCAGCAGGCCTTGATCGGCAAAGCCGCCATGGGGAGAGTGGCAGTCAACACAGAAGACACGGCCTTCCTTGAGGGGGTGATGGCTTGGCATGGAAAACTGGGCCTGGGCGGATTGGTGACATGAGAAACAGAGCTTACCCGAGGCCAGGGGCGTAACCTTCAAATCGGGGCCGGCATGAATATCATGGCAATCGAAACAGGAGACCTCGTTAACGGCATGGGGCCCGGCGTTCCAGTTATGGAGATTAAAGGTTGCGTTGAGAGTGTGGCATTTAAGGCAGATGAGCGACTGGGCCGTGGCGGGAAGGTTTTTCAAGTCAATCAGGGTTTTGAAATTACATTCTACCTTGATGCCCAGTCTGGCTTTCTCCTCAACCAGTTCCTTGGTCAAATCCTTGATAGCCATGCTGCCGGGACCATGGCAGGATTCACAATCCACCAGGGGCATGCCTGATTCCTTCTTCAACTGGGCACCCA
>JBFFIS010000151.1:0-6310 GCA_041556375.1 Desulfurivibrionaceae bacterium
CGGCCGGCATGGCTCGGCCACCTAAAGAGGCGGGCCTTAAAACCCAGCCTGGCGGCGAAACTGCGGGCCGCCGCCTCTGATTCCGGGCTGTGGTTGACCACCAGAAAGACGGTCTGAATGGCATCGAAACGCTGGGAGTCAACAGCACCAAGATCAGCGGCCTTGGGCACGGCAACGCCTGGGTAGCCATGCTCGCGCAGGCAGAGAAGGTTCTCCTCGCCCTCGACCACGAACAGGGCGCCATCCTGGCAATAGTTGATATCGGCCAGATTAAAGAGGCGAAACTCCTCGGTGGCGAAATTCTCGTCGCCATACCAGAACTCCTCACCGCTGGCCTGGGGGGCCAGACAGTGGGCGGCATAGCTGCAGCCGTTCTCCTGAAAATAGGGGTAGACGATATAGCGGCCGTTAAAGCCGACCTTGAGCTCCTGCAGGACACCAGGGCCGACGCCGATCTCGGCAAAACCGTCGCGCACCGAGCTGGTCATGCTGTTTTGAAACTTGAGCACATCCTGGTTGATATTTTTCAGAGGCCAGTCCACCTCGTGAACGTAGGGCTGCTGTTCCGGGTCATGGTTGGGGACGCTCTCGGCGTCAAGCATGCGCAGCTTGGCAAAATGGGGGGCAAAGCCGCCGGGGACGCAGCGGCTCAGACAGCGAAAATAGCCGGCAAAAAAACCGTCGGCATTCAAAAAGGCCACCAGGGTGCCGGCCTCCTTACGCCCCCGGCTCTGGCAAAAGGGACAGGGGGCCTTGAGCATGGTGCCGTCAATGACCGCCTCGGGCAGGTTGTCTTGGTAAAAACGTGCTAATTTTTCATGAAGTGCCATAAAAGAAGGCTCCTTGGCCTCAAAGAGATCACGTTTGTTCATTGTCGCTGTCGTCATCCTGGCGGGCCGGCAACCAGGACATAACCGCAGCCGGACTAGAGATGATGTTCATAGCCCTGGTAGGCAATCTGGCGGCTGTCGCCATCTGCCAGCAAAAACACGCCCTGGCCGGCGGTCAAGCTGCCCACAGGGCTGAGCTTGATGCCGAGTTCCTCCTTCGCCTGGCGGGCCAAGGCCTGGCCGGTGCCCGGCGCCACCGTGTAGAGGAGCTGATAATCTTCGCCGCCGCTCAGGGCCCAGTGGCGGGGATCACAGCCCAGCAGGTCAGCGGCCTTTTGTATTGTAGCAGAAAGGGGCAGTTTATGGCCATCAACCTGGGCGGCAAGGCCGCTTGCCGTACAGATATGGGCGAGATCGGTGGCCAGGCCATCGGAAAGATCCATCATGGCATGGACCTGGCCGGAGGCGGCCAACATCCGGCCCAGGGCCACCTGGGGTTGGGGGTTAAGATGGGCCTCGACCAGGGAGGCAAAGTGGTCGGCAACGGTGTCCATCTCCTCACAGAGGGCCAGACCGGCAGCGGCCTCCCCGAGAAAACCGCTGACCCAGACCTCATCGCCCTCCTGGGCTGCGGCCCGATAGCGCACCTCGGCACGGGCCATGTCGCCAAGCAGGGTAATGCTGAAGGTCGGCAAGGGGGCGGCAACGGTATCGCCGCCCACCAGGGCCACATCATGCTCGGCCAGAATCTCGACAAAACCAGCCATGAACTCCTGCAGGCCCTGCTCCGACAAGTCGGGGCTCAAGGCCGCGGAGAGCAAGGCGTAACGCGGCACGCCACCCATGGCGGCGATATCGCTCAAATTGACGGCAGCGGCCTTGCGGCCGAGAAGACGGGGCGGGTGCCACTTGAGGTTGAAATGGACCCCTGAGACCAGGGTGTCGGTGGTGACCAGCAGGACCTGATCGCCATTCTTGTCCAGTACGGCGCAATCATCGCCAATACCCTTAACAAGCCCGGCCCCCTGGCCGCCGGCCAGGGATGCCACGCCTTTGATAAATGCCAGCTCGGAATTGGTCATTGCTCCTCTCCTGGGCCAGCCAGCCAGGGGCCGCTCAGGACCTCGTCGGGATAATGGCTGCGCAGATGCTCACGGAGCCGGGCCCGCAAGGCCACGGCCGAGGGACATTCCAAAATATCTGCGGCCAAGCTCTCGGCCTGGTCGGAAACAGTGGCCCGCACCATCTTTTTGATCGCCGGGATGGCCAGGGGATGCATACTGAGCTCGTCAACCCCCAGACCTAGGAGGATGGGCAGGGTCTGCGGGTCGCCGGCCATCTCACCGCAGAGGCCGACCTCGATACCGGCATTATGACCGGCCTCAACCACCTGGGCAATCATGCGCAGAACAGCGGGATGGAGGGGGGTGTACATGTCGGCCACCTGCTCGTTGATGCGGTCGACGGCCATGGCGTACTGAATGAGATCATTGGTGCCGATGCTGAAAAAATCGACCTCCTTGGCCAGGGCGTCGGCAACGGCAACGGCGCTGGGCACCTCCACCATGATGCCGATCTCGACATCATCACCGCTGGGCAGCCCCTGGCCGCGCAACTCGTCGCGCACCTGGGCCACCACCGCCTTGACCTCGAGGAGCTCGCAATAGGAGGTAATCATCGGAAACATGATGCGTAAGGTGCCGTGCTCCGCCGCCCTGAACAGGGCCCGGAGCTGGGTCTTGAAAAGCTGGGGCCGGCGCAGGGAAAGACGGATGGCCTTCAGGCCCAGGGCCGGATTTTTCTCGTGCCGTACCTCGTGGCCCGCCACCTGCTTATCGCCGCCGATATCAAGGGTGCGGATCGTCACCGGAAAGGGGCTGAGGCTGGTGAGGAGATGCTCATACATTGTCACCAGCATCTCTTCCGGCGGCGGCCCGTCCGGGGTGAGATAATAAAATTCGCTGCGAAAAAGACCGACGCCGGCGGCGCCGTGCTCCAGGGCCAGGGCAATCTCGTCAAGCATCTCCAGGTTGGCCTCAACGGCGATCTTCCTGCCGTCCCTGGTCTCGGCAGGCAGGTGGGCGAAAAAGCTCATCTGCCGGCTATAGTTGGCAAACTGCTGCTGGCGCTCCTGATAGCGGCCGAGCTCCTGGCCATCAGGATTGACCACGACCCGGCCGCTGTTGCCGTCCAGCACCAGAAGATCACCGCTCACCACCTCCTGACAGATATCAACACAGCCCACCACGGCTGGCATGGCCACGGTCCTGGCGACAATGGCGCTGTGGCCGGTGACGCCGCCCAGCTCTTTGACAAAGCCCAGGACCAGCGTGCTGTCCATGGACAGGACATCTTCCGGCGAAAAATCATGGCCCACCAAAATAACCGGCTCATCCTGGCCCGGCGTGGCGCTGCCGCCCAGCAACTCTTTGCCAATGAGGTTGGCGACATGGCGGGCATCGGCGGCCCGCTCCCGCAGATACTGGTCGTTTAAGGCGGCAAGTTTCCCCTCCACCTCGGCCAGGGCCTCCTGGAGGGCCGTCTCAGCGCCGACCATTTTTTCGGCAATGAGCAGCCGGGCCCGCTCAACCAGCATGGGGTCTTCGAGGATGAGGAGATGACTGTCAATTATCGGCTTAAACTGGGAGAAATCTACGGCACATCTGTTTTTGAGCTCAAGCAGGCCCTGGCCGGCCCGGGAAACCGCCGCTGCCAACCGGGCTTGTTCAGCGCTGACCTCAGCCACACCAGCCAAACGCCTGGGCCGCCCCCATTGCTGGTCGGCAAGGACAAGGGCGCGGCCAATGGCAATGCCGGGTGAGGCGGCAACACCGTTAAGCCGGCGGCAATGTGTCTGGGCCTGGGGTTTCTTCATAGTTGTCTCTGGCAGACAAGGCGACGACATGGCCGGTCACCACCTCTCGCTGCCCAGGTCAAAGCTCTTTAATAAAATCGGCCAGGGCAACGACGGCCTCTTTACTGTCCGGGCCGCTGGCATTGATGGTTATTGTCGCCCCTGAAGGGCAGCCGCAGCATAAAATATCGAGAATGGACTTGCAGTCCGCCCTGCGGTCGTTGGCGACTATGAAAACTTCTGAGGAAAAGCCCTTGGCCTTTTCGACCAACAGGCTGGCAGGCCGGGCATGGAGACCATGACCGTTTGCCAAAACAACCTCGCAACTCTCAGTGGACTTTATAGACATGGCAAAAAATCATCATTTGACAAGGCGCAACGAGGGCTTGGCCTCCTTGCCTTTTGTCGGGGGCGGCACCAGGGCATCGCTGTCGAAATCGACGGCAGCGACAAAACGTTTTTCGCCGCCCATGGTGAAAATCTCCTGGCCGGTAAACTGCGGGGTGCGCAGGGCCCAGGTCACCTTTTGCGGCGGCACGCTCAGTATCTGCAGGGAGACCTGCCACCACTCATCACGCTTGGACTGGTCACGCTCAAAGCCGGTGACCAGGGCATAGATCATGGAGTCGGGTTGTTCGGCAACCACCAGCACCACATCGCCGACACTGGTGGTCGGTTTGAAGCGTATTATTTTCTTTAACTCTTGAACGATCGCTTCCATATTTTCTCCACTAAACAGTAAAAAGATCCCCAAACCAAGCACGCTGGGCCTGATGCAGCAAATCCATTCGCACCTTGCCAGAATTTTGCTGAAAATTCCAACTGTTTCCCTTGCCGCCCCTCTTTTTGGCAGCAGGAAAAGCCGAGCCAGCGCCCTCCTCTGCTTTTCCTATCATTTTTTCAGGTTTTATTGTAAGACCCAGTAGTTTGCGGCGTACAATTTATATTTTTTTACATCCCCGACACCTCTAAGGTACCTTATATACAGGTAGTGGTTCATTGCCCCCCTTTTTATCGGGCCAGGCAGGCAGCACCCTAAGGCCATTCGAAGTGTCAGAGGCTCCCTTGCCTCCAGCGGCCCAGCGGCGAAACTCTGATGGGTATTTTTTATGCCTTCGAGTTTTTCGTATGATATTAAAGACATAAAATATCGCCGCCTCGAATCCGCTCTACTTACTCTTTTTACAGCAATTTTTTATGGAACTTTTTTTCCTCCTTGCCCCTCTTTTACTCATCACAGCCTTCAGCGTCAGCGCTCAAGGTAATGCTGATGATAGCCCGGATGAGACCACCATCCTTGTAAGGGCTGTGCGCCAGGGTGACAAACAGGCCTTTAACCGCCTGGTTTTGCTGTACCAAAACAGAATATACAACCTGGCCCTTAACTATGTAAAAAATGATGAAGAGGCCAAGGACCTGGCCCAGGATGTCTTTGTCACCGCCTACAAGGCCCTTGACAAGCTCCGCGATGACACCAAGTTTGGCGCCTGGCTTTACCAGATTGGCCTGAACCATTGCCGTAATCGCTACAAGAGGCTGAAAAGAAGAGGGTATTTTACCAATAAATCGTTGGATGATGACAATTCGCCCCTGCAGCTTGCAGGCGGTGAGACACCGGAGAAGGAGCTTGAGCAACAACGCATTATCAGGCTTGTTCGCGACACCATTGCCACCATGAACGCTGCGGAAAAAGAAATCATCATGCTTCGCGACCTGCAGGGCCTGCCCTATGATGAGATCAGCGAAATTTTAGATATTCCTCTGGGCACCGTGAAGTCAAAGCTAAGCCGGGCCCGGACCAGTTTAAAAAACAAGTTAAAGCGCGTCTACCCGACACTGTAGAAACAATTCCCTTTATGGGGAGCAAAAGAAATTCAACCGGTAAAATCCTTATGAATTGCACCGACTGCCAGAACCAATTCTCCGATTTTATTGATGACGAAATCTCCCTGAAGATGGCGCGCACAGTGGAGAGCCATTTGGCTGGGTGCCCTGCCTGTGCTGCCGAACTGCAGCTCTTCAAGCAGACCGTACATACCCTGCACACCTTCCCCACCGCCAAGGTTCCCGCTGATTTCCTCATCGGCATTAACGAAAAACTCAGCCCCCAGCCCTTTGCCAAGCTTAAAGCCTTGTTTTCCTTCCTGGCTGACAATAAGCTCACCGCCACTGCCACCCTGGCCACCGTGATGATAGGGGTGATAAGCGCCGCGGTCCTCCAACTGTCGCCGCTCGACCAGACAAGCACCCTGGCCCAGAAGGATAGTGGCGAGACGCTGACCATGCAGGCCATGGCTGTCGACCCGGACCAGACCAACTACTACCCCGGCATCCCCTATCTGGCCAAGAAAGCCGCAACCAGCCAAGGCCCCATAGCCGCCACCCGGGTGAAGTTCAGCCCTGTTAAGCAGAGCAGCCCCAACAGCGGCCACAACTCGCTCTTTACCTCTCGAGGGCCGCCAAGCCTGGTGCAGCCATCGAGCCCCCATCCATCCCTCTCACGTTTCGGGGCCATTCCCCCTGATCTCGTTGTTACAGTCCACGCAAGCTCCACCGCCTATCAGCACGCCCTGATCCGGCAAATGACCGCCAACCATAACTGGCGGACCCAAATCAGCGGCAACAC
>JBFFIS010000152.1:0-6297 GCA_041556375.1 Desulfurivibrionaceae bacterium
CGCCTTGCTCTCGGTGCCGAGGGGCAGGGCCGGACTGAAGGCCACCTTGGGCGACGGATTGAAGCCCTTGGAGTAATGCAGGGGCAGACCGGCACGGTTAAAGGCCCGAAAAAAGACCTGGAGCAGTTCCAGGTGGGAGAGCAGACGGGCCCGGCCTAACCGGGAATAATCGAGGCGGTAATGGAAATGGTTATCACCCTCCTCACCGAGCTCATCGCCGTCTTCCTGGCCTGACCAGTCAGGTTCGCCCTTGCAGGTCCGAGGAAAGACTGTTTTAAAATCGCATAACCCGCATTTCTGGCAACCATGGACCCGACAATCCGGGGTATAGGTGCCCTCCAGGGCCCGGTCATACTCTGCCCTGATAAACTCAGGGTCAACCCCGCAGTCGAGGTGATCCCAGGGCAGAGGCGCATTAAAATCCCGGCGGCCCAGATAGGCCTCCATGTCCAGACCCAGGGCAGCAGCAGCCTGTCGCCAGGTATCAAGACGCATGTGGTCATTCCAGGCGTCAAAACGGGCGCCACGCTGCCAGGCCTCGATAATCAGGGCCGACAACCTTCTGTCACCCCGGGAAAAAACACCCTCCAGGAAACTCTGGCGGGGATCACCCCAGCGCAGCTTCAGGCCGTTGTCCCGCAATTTTTCCTTGAGAAAATCAATGCGCTCAAAACCCTCGTCAACGGAGAGCTGTGGTTCCCACTGGAAAGGGGTATGGGGCTTGGGGACAAAGGTGGCGGCGCTCACCGTAATCCGGCGGCCCGGCCCGGAACCTGCCCGCAGCCCCTTGAGGGCCAGTTCGGGAATGGCGGCCAGATCGGCGGCGGTCTCGGTGGGCAGACCAAACATGAAATAAAACTTGATCAATTTCCAGCCCAGGCCAAAGGCCGAGCTGCAGGTCTCCAGAAGATCCTCCTCGGTAATGCCTTTATTAATGACCTGGCGAAGGCGATCGGTGCCGGCCTCAGGAGCCACGGTAAAACCGGTTTTGCGCACCCTCTTAATCTGCTCCATAATTTCCGGAGTCAGGGTACCCACCCGCATTGAGGGCATGGATACCGACACCCGCTTGCGGGCAAAGGTGTCCATCAGCTTGACAAGAAGCGGCCCCATGCAGGAATAATCGCCGGTGGAAAGAGAAAGCAGGGCCAATTCCTCGAAACCGCTACGACCGATACCTTCCGTGGCCAGCCGAAGCACCTGCTCCGGGGTACGCTCCCGCACCGGCCGATAGATAATACCGGCCTGACAGAAACGGCAACCACGGGTGCAGCCGCGGGCAAGCTCGATACCCAAGCGATCATGGACAATTTTATTGAGCGGCACCAAAGGGGCCGGGGCCGGCTCATCACTAAATTCGGCCAGAATCCGGCGCCGCACCTTCTCATAGCCCGCCTTCAAAGGCTTTACTCCGCTAAAAGCACCAGCGCTGCTATAGTGCGGCTCAAAAAAAGAAGGTACATACATGCCATCAATAGCGGCCAAACCTGCCAACACCTCCTGACGGGTCTGGCCCTCCTTCTTGGCCGCAAGCAAGTAATCACTGATCTCGACAATGGCCTCTTCACCATCTCCAAGCAAGATGGCGTCAAAAAAATCAGCAACGGGCTCAGGATGAAAGGCGCCGGGTCCGCCGCCAATAACCAGAGGGTGTTCTTCGTGCCGATCCTTACTGAAAAAAGGCAGGCCGCCCAGATCAAGAATGGTGAGAATATTCGTGTAACAGAGCTCATAGGGCAGGGTAAAGGCGAGGACATCAAAATCCAGGGGCTGATGCCGCGACTCCAGACTAAAAAGGGGCGTCTTACTTTGGCGCAACAGATCCTCAAGATCGGTATCAGGGGCATAGACCCGCTCGGCCAGGAGGTCACTGCGTCTGTTAAGAATATGATAGAGAATCTGCAGCCCCTGATGGGACATGCCTATTTCATACATGTCAGGGAAGGCCAGCAGGTAGCGCAGGGAGACATCCTGCCACTTCTTGACAGGGACATTAAACTCGTTGCCGCAATACCTGCTCGGTTTGCGGACCAATGGGAGGAGCTGTTCGGGATTCACGTTTTTATATAGTGGGTTAAATCAAGAGACAGAGACTCTGAGACGGTAGCACAAAAAACCATCGTCAAAATCCATAAGATGGGGCTTAGGAGGCAGCCTCGCTTCTACTCCACCAAAACCTCTTTGAAGGTTGGTGGCGGAGAATAATCAAAATCCTGGAGGGAGAGGGAAACATCATCAAGGAGGTCATCCAGGCGGACCTCCATGGTTGAGTCCAGGGTCAGCGAGGTTATGGTAATCTGACGCGGCACATCACACTCCCCTGGGCCGTACTGATCATAAAGGATATTTAAGATCCGCTCGCCCTCACTGCTTAAGACAATATGGCGGCGGATCTGCAAGGCCTCAGGATCAAAAAGAACCAGGGCCTTCCTGCCATTTTCATAGAGAAGCTCTACCCAGTAGCCCCTCTCCTCATCCCTGCTCACCCTGGTCAACTGCACCGGACCAGGCTGCAGGCGACCAATCAGCCAGTAGTAAGACAGGGTGGGAATGAAGCCCTCCGGCGTGTATTTGGCAAATGTTTCGCTGTCGACCTCACCGCTATACACCGTGCTCTCCTCGGTGGACACATAGCTGAACTGCCGGCCATTGGTGGTAAAAACCGCCAGGGGCTGGCCAAGAGGATTGACACCAATAAACTTTAAGTACGAAGGGCTCATGGCCTGGACATAGCCGGAGATGGCACCACTATAGAGGAGGTTTTTCAAGGATATATGGGCAGCGCCATCAAGGCAGCAATGGCATTTTGCCTGCAGGGCAATCATCTCTTTGAAGCGGCCACGGACCTCTTGATTTTCCTCGGGGCTGATGCCGAAAAGATTCGGCATGGTCACGCAGCCCGACAGCAGGAAAAGGCAGCAAGAAAAGGCCATAAAGCGCTTCAAAAAAAACATAAATCTAGCGTGCTCCCTCTTTGGCCTCTTCAAGCTTGCGCCGGGCCAGGGCCCTCTTCTTGGCATCCTTGTATAACTTTACCGCCTTGTCGTAATGCTCCACCGCCTTGGCAAACTCGCCTATTTCCATATAGGCGTCGCCTAAGTGCTCGTTAATGGTAGGGTCCTCCGGCTGCATCTCACAGGCGGCGACAAGCTCGGCCACGGCGCGCTCAAAATCACCGCGCTTAAAATAGACCCAGCCCAGGGAGTCACGGACAAAACCGTCTTCAGGGCGGGCAGCCACGGCCCGTTGAATGTAATCAAGGGCCTGGTCCAGATTGACGCTGGCATCAGCCCAGGTATAGCCCACATAATTAAGGGCATAGGGATCATCAGGGGCAAGTTCCAGGACATGGGTCATATGAGCCATGGCATCATCCTGCCGACCCAGCCTGTCCATATAGAGGGCATACTCAAACCAGACGCGGCTCTCCTCGGGAAAGATCTTTACAGCGCGCTCAAAAACAGCCAAGCCTTTCTGGGCCTCATTATTCTTGTGATAGACGGCGGCCAACAGGAAGAAAAAGCTCTGATGGCCTTCAGAACTGACCTCCAAGGCATGCTCTAAAATCTCCGCCGCGGCAGCCAGCTGGTTGTCCTCCTGGTAGAGCCGAACCAGCATGAGTATGGCGTCCTCGTAATCCTTGGAGTCCACCGGCACCTGGGCCAGCACTTTTTTGGCCCCTGCACCATCCCCCGACTCATAATAGGCCAGGGCCATCAGGGGCCTGACAATATCCATATCGGGATAGGTCACCAGCATGCGACCGAATTGGTGAATGGCCTCCTTATATTTCTTCTGCTCAAGGAGGAGGCGGCCAATGGCCAAATCAACCTTTGCCGGCTCCTGGCTGCTTTTTTTCAGAGTCTTGAGTTCTACTATGGCCTGTTCAGGCTTACCAAGCATCATATAGAGACCGGCCAACTTCCGGCGGCAGGTCTCGTTATCGGGTTCTTCCTCAAGCAGTCGGATATAGAGCTCTACAGCCCTTTCATACTCCCTGGTCTGCTCATAGAACTCTGCAGCATCAAGGGCATGGAGAAAGGACCAGTTGAGGTCAAGAACCTTCTCATACATGGTCCGAGCCAGATCAACCTCGCCCATGGTCCTGTACAGCCGGGCCAGCATCACCGAACCCGAGTAGGAATCAGGCTCTTGGGCCACATGCTGTTCCAGGGCGACGCGGGCCTCATCAAGGCGATCATGGCGAAAGAAAAGATAGCCCAGAGTCAAACGGCTATGGTTATCCTGGGGATCATCGCTGATGTTTTTTTCAAGGATCTCGATGGCCTTGTCCGTCTTACCGAGATTCTCAAAGATGCCGGCGAGCTCAAGACGGGCCCGGTTATCATCGGGGGAATTCTCCAAAATCTTGTCGAGCTGGACAGCGGCCTGCTCCTTCTTATTCATGGCGATGAGAAGATAGGCCAGACGTTGATGGAGATAGGTAGAGTGCTGGTCACAGACCAGGGCCTTGGTATAGGCATCCTGAGCCTCTTCAAGGCGACCCTCCATCTCGGCAAAACGCCCCCAGGTAAAATAGAAATAGGCACAGGAAGGGTCATCTGGCTCAGCGGCGGCAAGCTCTGCCGGTGAGGGGGATTGCTGGCCGGCGCAGCCAGCCAGCAGCACGACAAATAGCAAGACCAGTGAAACCGGTTTGAGAAAATTATTACTATAGCTCATAGAGTCCTTCAAAATGTTTCGACCACACTCTCTATGGTTAGAACCAATTTAATAACAAAGAGTTCCATTCTATCTTGAATCTAAAGTGGGGTAAAGCACTTCTCTTCGATAAACAGGCAGCGCTCGGTGATGGCTATGCAGTTTCGCGGCATCACCGCAAAGGGCACCTGCTGACGCTCGTCAAGGCAAAGGCCCAGGACCAGGGTATTGAGGTGCTCGATATAGGCGTCGTTCAAGGCTGCCTTCCCAGGGGCGGCGATAAGGGGGATACCCGGCTGGACCACACAGAGGTGACCGAAATACTGGTTGGTGGCGGCAAAACAGCGCTCCACGTAGTGCTCAAGGGCTGCGAACTCGACCTGGGTACGGCCCTGGATATCGCCCAGGGTATAGGCCAGCATATCCAGCGGTGTGCGGTCGGTAATAAATTGGCGATGTTGGGCCCAGATCTCCTCAGCGGCGGCCAGCACCTTGTCCTGAATCCACAGCCGGGTGGAAAAATCCATGGGGGAAGACGGTTTCAGGCCATGCTCGGCAAAAACCGCACTGGTGGTAGTTTCCACAAAGGGGATATCATTATCATGGGCCAGCTTTTTGGCCGTGGTTGTCTTGCCGGTCCGGTGGCTACCGCACAGGCCGACCCCTGAATATTTTGTCACGATGCGCCTTCTCGAGTTCGATTTTCATGGATCTGGCGGGCCAAGTTACAGGCGGCCAGCAAACTGGCCGGATTGGCCACACCGGTGCCGGCAATATCATAGGCAGTGCCATGATCTACCGAGGTGCGGACAATGGGCAACCCCAGAGTCACATTAACGCCATCACTAAAATGCAGAAGCTTAAAGGGGATTAATCCCTGATCGTGGTACATGCAAACCACGGCATCAAAATGGCCTTGGCTGGCCTTATGAAAAACTGTATCCGGTGGGAAGGGTCCTTGCACATCCTTGCCCCCTGCCCGGGCCACCTCAACAGCCGGGGCGATGGCCTGCTGCTCTTCACTGCCAAACATGGCATCCTCACCGGCATGGGGATTAAGGCCGGCCACGGCAAGACGGGGGGTGACAATGCCAAAATCATGGTGGAGGGCCTGCCAGGTAATATCAATCATCTCGGCCACCGACTCCAGACTCACCAAGCCGGGTACCGAGGCCAAGGGGGTATGGATGGTTACCAGGGTAACGCGCAGGGAGGTGCCGGCCATCATCATGGCATAGCGCTCACTTTTGCAAAGCTGGGCCAGCATCTCGGTATGACCGGGGAAGTGATACACCCCCTCATTGAGAGCACTCTTGGTAATGGGGCAGGTCACCAGGGCACTGGCCCCACCCCTCTGAATAAGGGCAACCGCCTCTTCAATATAACGCCCCATAGCGCGGCCCGTCTTTTGAGTGGGCTGGCCCCATTGCAGGTCTTCCCTGGCCAGTTGTGCGTCACGGGGGGGGTAGAGAGGTATGGTGCCGGGCTCTATCTCGTCCCCAGGCTGCCACGAACGAAGAGGCGCCGGTAGACCTGTTTGGGCGGCACACCACTTCAAGGCCTCGCCATCGCCAATAACCACGGCCTGCTGCTGACCGGCGGCAAAGAGCTTGAGGATCAATTCTGGACCGACCC
>JBFFIS010000153.1:0-6292 GCA_041556375.1 Desulfurivibrionaceae bacterium
CCATGTCCCCTACCTGGTGGGTGGTGATGGTCAGAGAGCCGCCGGCCGAGCCCATGGCCTGGGTGGAGTTGTTGAAGAGGTTGAGCACCACCTGTTTGATCTGGTCGGCAACACCGACAATGTCGGGCAGTACAGGTGCATAGTTGCGGTGAATGGTAATGTTGTGCTGGGCGAAGTTTTTGTTGCAGAGCAGGATCATGCTGTCGAGGATTTCATGGATATTGACCGCTGCCGGCTTGCCTGTGGTCGGCCGATTAAAGTCCTGCAGGTTTTGGATCAGGCCCTTGATGCGGTCGCACTCGTCAATGGCCATGGCCGCCATTTCATCCTCGCCCTTCTTGAGCCTGCCGCGCATGAGCATATTGACGATGAAAAGGCGGATGGCGACAATGGGGCTGCCGAATTCATGGGCTATACTGGCGGCCAGTTTACCGATGGCGCTTAGTTTCTCAGCATGGAGGAGCTGGTCATAGGTCTTCTTAAGCTCCACTGTTTTTTCCTTAACCCGGTCCTCCAGCAGGGCATGGGCCTTTTGCAGGGCCAGTCCCACCCGTTGTTTTTCGGCAATCTCTTCCTGAAGCTGCCTGTTGGCCTCGGCCAGGGCGTGGGTGCGCTCGCGGACCTCTGTTTCCAAGCTGGTGCGGTGGTTGGCCAGTTCCAGGTTAAGACTTTCCAGGTCCTTTTGCTGGTTCTGCTCATCAAAGAGTAAGACCGCGAAAATGGTGATGAGAAAGGCGGTGTAGAGAAATTCGCCGATGAAAATGTTATGGATGACCCCCTGGTGGACGGCGTAATCGTGGATGCCGCCCAGGAAGGTGCAGAGCAGGGCCAGCCGCGAAAAGAGGCCATGGGCCCCCTTGGTATCAACGGTAAGGAGGCGAAAGAGGGTGTAGCCGCAAAAGAGGATGACAATGGCGACATAGAGGCTGAAAACTGGGCCCGGGGTGGCGAAGCGGTAGTCGAAAGCGATGCCGTGCAGGGTGACAGTCTTTGTCGTCATCGGCGCCCTGAGAAAGAGGTCGGTGTAGACGGTGAGGGCGATCAGGCCGGTAATGGAGAGAAAGAGCCGGGGGATACGGCTCGAGGAAAAATTGATATCATACAAAATGGAGATCCAGGCCGTGAAGCCGAGCATGAGCACAAGGAGTCTGGTGCGATGCAGGGTCAGGGCCTGGGCATCTGTATAGGGAAAGGTGAGAAGCAGTCCTAAAAAAACATAGAGGCAGCCGCCAAAGGTTGCTATGCAGAAATAGGTATAGTTGTTCAGTTTTTTGTGAACGATAAAGACTTTGCCCAGATGGTAGAGCGAAAAGCAAAAGAGGACAGCGGTAATATGTGATAAAATGAGTTGATAGGTGTTCATACGCTTTCAAGAGTAAACAGTGACAGGCTGGAAGTCAACAGGAGACATGGGGCCGGTGAGTGATTTTGCATGGAAGAACAGGGGATTGCCCGCAGCTTTCCTTCTTGTTGTGCTGTTTTTGTCGGGTTGTGCTCCCAAGGCCGGCCCCTTCAACTCCGCCTCTTATGGCAGTGGCGACTGTCAGCATCTTTGGCAGGATCTCGAAGAGGTCATCCATGCCAACCAGGTGGCGGATAGTCGAGCCCTGCGCGTTGAAGGCTTCCCCTATCTGCGCAGCACCCGCTATCTGCAGGCCCTTGCCCGCCGAGCTGCCAGCCCGGCGGCGCAGGGCTATGTTCTGGAGGAGATGCGTCGCCTTGATCTGGCCCAAAGGGCCCTGGAGCTCAGCAGAATACCAGCGGGCATTTTCGCCGCTTTGGACCGTCCCGCCCTTAGTGAGGAAATCGCCGCCTGTTCCCAAGGATTTCTGGCGGCCGATAATATGAGGCCCCATTTTTTTGACCAGGTTCAGGATGGTATGGATCTGGATCGCGATTACTCCCTGTGGCTGCGCAGCGTCGGCCTCTACCCGTTGACCTCACTGGTTGTCGACTTTTTTGCCCAAGGTGCAATGGCGGAGATGGTTGCCGAACTGAGGAGTCCGGTTGACCAGGCGGCGACGAAGAATCTGCTCACCTTCAGGCCTCCAGGCTCTGACTCGGCAACTTTGCCAAACCTTGACGAGCTTCTGGGCCGCAGCCGAAGAAATCCTCTGCTCACCCTTGAAATTACCCAGGAGGACCTGACCGCCCTGGCCCATAGGTTTGCCCCTCTGCTGACCATTGCTGACGGCGCCGAGCATGATCGCTTCGGCCGGATCGTCCGTCATCAGGGCCAATTTGCCGTGGATGGCAGTGATCCTGTGGTCTACTATTATTTCAGTCAAACCTTTATTCAGGGTATTCCGGCCCTGCAGATTAATTATGTTCTGTGGTTTGCCGAGCGGGCCAAGCCAGCCCCCTGGTTTGAACAAGGCGTTCTGGACGGCCTTGTGGTCCGGGTAACTCTGAACTGGCAGGGGCAGCCGACCTTTGTCGATGTCGCCTTGCAGTGCGGTTGCTATCATTTTGTCCTGTTTAATGGCGACCTGGTCAGCGGCTTGCTTGCTGAGGCCGGGGGCTTCAAACCCTTTGTTGCCGGGACCATGCCGGAGCCACAGGCTGGTGAACGGCTGCAGTTTGCCATCAAGTCGGGCTGGCATCAGATCGGCCAGGTGAGCACAGCCCTGCCTGCGCGTAATCAGCCGACCTATCAGCTGTTGCCTTATGAGGGCTTGGAGTATTTTGTCGATGGCGATGAGGTGGTCAGTCTCTTTGATGACCAGGGACGCGTTTCCGGCACCAATCGTCTCGAACGCTTCTTCCTCTTTCCCATGGGCATCCCCAAGGTCGGAGCCATGCGCCAGCGAGGCCGCCAGCCCATAACCTTAATCGGTAGGGCCTATTTTGATGACCCCGATCTCTTTGACAACGCCTTTGGCTACCGCTTTCCGCGCCCGGCAATTGCCGACTTGATACCAGGGGAGATTGATGGTCAAAATCAAGAGAATGGTGAAAAAAGCATGACCAGTGCGGACAAAGCTAAGACGGGAAATGCGAGATGACTTTTAAGCAATGTACCTCATGTGCCAAGCAGTGGCAGAGTCAGGAGGAGTTTCTGGCTGATCCGGATATTTCCCTCCTTGGCCTTCAGGTCTGTTTCGAGAACCTGTTGGAGGGTCTTGTCATGTTTAATCATTCCTGCAGGACCACCTTTTCCATTGAGGTGAGCCGCTTCGAAAATCTCTATCATGGTCGGATATATGAGGAAAGGGCCACCGGCACCGAACAATGCCCTGGCTATTGTCTCAACGAGAGGGAGCTCAAACCCTGCCCGGCACAATGCTCCTGCGCCTATGTTCGGGAGATAATTCAGGTGATCAAGGAGTTTCCCAAGCAGAAAAGAGGGGCCTGAACTTTCGTCCTCCCTGCTCTTTTCCTCGTTTTCTCTAGCAAGATAATGCCGTTTAGACCAGCTCGGCGCTACGGGCCGGGATCCAGCACCTGCGGCCGTCGTCAAGCTCAATGTGGAACCAGTAGCCCCTCTTTTTGAGGAGAACGAACTCGGTGCCGCTGTGCAGGGGAGTGGTCAGGGCTGGCTGGTAATTACGGCCATTACCCTGGCGGGCGACGATCTCTGGGGCAACTATGACGCCCTCCTTGGCAGGTGGTTGCACCTTATCCAGGCCCACCGAGGTGGAGACTACCAGGGCAGCCAATAGCAGGGTGGCCGGAATCCAGGTCGGGATTAGCGTTTTTTTCAAGGACCAGAGGGCTGCGGCCAACCAGAAGGCGACATAGAGCCCCAAAAAAATCTGGGTACGCAGTTGCAGCGGCAGGCTGCGGTGCAGGTTGAAAGGGCTCGTGGTCTCAACCTTGCTCATGAACTGGTCCGGGCGCTCGGCGCGGACCAGGGCCAGATTATGTTGGAGGTTGGGGTCGCCTGTCATCTCCTGGGCTGCCCGCCGGTAATTGACCAGGGCCCGGCCCAGGTCGCCGAGGCGATAGTAGGTGTTGCCGATATTGTAGGCCAGCCGCGCTTTTGCCTGGCTGCGATAGACCTGCTCGTAACGTAACAGGGCCTGGCGGTAAAGCTTGTCGGCCGCCTGCATGTCTTTTTCGTCACTGGCCTGGTGGAAGAGGGCATGGGCCTCGGAGAGGATCTCCTGGTCGCTTTGCCCATGGCCAAGTCCGGGAAGGCAGAGGGTGAGCAAGATCAGGAGTGTTGGTAGTATGGCTCTCATCACAGCACCTTGGCGATTTTTTTGGCAACGGCGAGCAGGCTTTGCTTGTCAAGGACATGGCCCAGGCCACCATAGCGCGCCGCCTCACCCTGGGTGAAAATCTCCTCCACCTCTCTTGCCAGCTCCACGTTGTCCTGGAGGCCGCTCAGGCAGGCCAGGACATCTTCCCTGGTGATAGTGCCGGCTGGTCGTCCCAGCTTGTCGCCGAGAAAGTGAAGCCAGGCCTCAAAATAAGCCTCCTGGCTAGAGGCGCGCAGCCTGGTCCGGAGTCGTCTGTAGGCCAGACGGCGGCGCTGTCTGATCTCCCTGGTGTCGTCATGGCGGGAATGATCAATAAAGAGCACCAGGCCAAAGAGCAGGGGGGGGAGGATAAGGAGGGCGGCATAGAGCAGGCTGCCATGTTCTGCCGGCGTTTCTACGGCAATCTCTTCATAGTTGGGACGGATATCCTGGAGACTTTCGCTGGCAATGAGGTCAGGAGTGGCTGGTGCAAGGTTCGTTGCCGCGGCCCCTAAAGCGTCGTCGGCAGTGATCACCCGGGTGGCATGGACGGTGAGTGGAATGTCCGCACTGCGGGCCACCTCATACTCCTTGGTGTCCGGGTTGAAAAAGGGCAGGCTGAGGGCGGGTATCTTGGTGACCTGATCGTGGCTGGCCCGGATGGTGGTGGTAAAGTTCTTGATGCCGGCGCTTTGGGAGCTCTGCGGTTTGTCGGTGGCAGTCTTGAAATCCCTTGGCGGCAGGGCCGTCTCCAAAGGGGGTAAGCTGAGGTTGTCGACAAAGCTGCCGCCGATACTTACCGTCAGGCTGATGGGGTCGCCGACATTAACGGCAGTGGGGCTGGCCTCGGTGATGATGGTGTACCTGCCCACCAGGCCGCTGAAATGGGGCGGCCTGCCGGCCTGGGGCAGCTCCAGGACCTCAAGGTTGACGGCGTTGGCCGGGATAACCACGGTGCGATACATCTTGCGCCGCCCGGAACCGAACATGTCAAAGGGGTCGCGGCCGAACTGACGGCGGTTTGACTGGCTGTAGCCGTCAAAGGCGTTTATGGCCAGGGAGGCGGCCGGCAGGCTGAGCCTGCCAGGGCTTCTGGGAATAAGGGTATGGCGAAAGGAGAGGCTGACATAGTCCCGGCCCTCATGCCTAACTGCCTTTTTCTCGGCAATAACCTTGGCGCCACCCACCTCGATTTCCACCAGTTCTGTCCGGCCCTGGGCCTGGGGGGGCTGACGGCTATAGAGCTCAAAGCGGGGGTCGTTGAAGATGGGCAGGTTGAACTCAAAGCCCTTAAGGTCCTGGCCGATGAGCCAGGTAGTGGTCATGGTGATGGCCTCACCGAGGTAACAGCTCTGTTTAGAAAGTTTAACCTGGAGCTTGAAGGCGTCAATCTCCTCCGGCTCCTTGACCTTCATGGTGATCGGCGAGGTCTTGTAGGTGGCGCCGTTCACCGTCACCGGGATGGCCGGGATGGTGAGGGTGCCGGTTTTGTTCGGGGTGAGCAGGTATTGGTAGATGAAGCTTAAAGTCTTGGTGGTCTGCAGTTTGCCGTTGATAGAGATTTGGTAGCTCTGGCTGCGGTTGGTGCCGCCCTGGGGCTCCACCCGGAAATCATCCAGGCTGATGGCCGGCTGGTCGACGTCTTCAGCGCCGTTGATCTCAAGCTGCAGGGTGAAGGGTTGGCCCACATAGACCTCGCTGCTGGCCACCCGGGCCTCGACCGTGATGTTTTCTGCGGCTCGGGCCAGGGGGACAATAATAAAAAGGCTAAGCAGGGCAATAGTCAGCCGCTGGCAGAGATGATGTGTGATGGCTTTGTGGTGTAATGACATGGTTGCTACCAATCTTTGCCGCTGGCGGGGCGCTGTTGTTTCATGCGGAGGCGGCGCATCTCGTGCAGGGCCTTTTCGCCGTCGAGGATGTCTGCCACCGTACCGGCACTTTTGTCGTCCTGCGGCTGGGGCTTGCCTTCCTGCTTCTCCGTGGCCGTAGCCATCTCTTCCTCGCCCTCGTTGTCATTATCGTCATTGACAGTAGGTGGGGCTGATTGTTCCTCGTTCGTATCTCCAAGTTCTGTTGCCATTTTGTTGAGAGCGTCAGCGGCCTGC
>JBFFIS010000154.1:0-6246 GCA_041556375.1 Desulfurivibrionaceae bacterium
AAGAGACGGGAGCGAAAGGTTTTATCGGCTATCTTGAGCATGTATGTATATCCATTATAATGTTACAGACGCTTGCCGGTGCTGTGGGGCTCACAACAAGGATCAGCCACCGCCGACAAAGCGGATTAATTCCAAATTTTGTCCTGCCGACAGCACCAGGCCCTCATAGTCATCGCGGCTAATGATCTTTTGATCACACTCAACCACCACCGTATCCGGGTCAAGGTGAAGCTGTTCCAGGAGTTGCAGAAGGCTACAGCCTTCAGGTGCCTCCTGCTCTTTACCGTTACAGATAATCACCATTTTTTACGTCACCACCTGTTTCTTTCTTTATCAGAGGATAAAGGCCCGAAGACCAAAAATGCACTTTCAACCTACCGGCCGGCCCTCTCCAACAAAATTCGCAGTACCTGATTGGCCTGATGGTGGGCGGCAATACCAACCCGGGGGGCCATCAGGCCCTGGCCAGGTTTGGATTCCGACTCACCGTCACCGACAATAAAGACATAAGGCCGATGGCACACCGTGGTGATCAGATTGTTTTCGCCATAACCTGCCACCCCTGAGGCCCCTACATACCCCATGGTTTTCATGTCCGTCAAGGCCAACCTGAAGGCCACCGCCTTCATAGCTGGATCATCAAAACATTCTACCAGCACATCGGCACCGCCAAAAAGGCTGGGAATATTTTCTGATGTCAGTCGGCAATCATGCAGGGTCAGATCAACATAGGGGTTCATCCGTTTGAGGTTTGCAGCCAAGGCCTCGGTCTTCTTCATGCCGATCTGGTCGACAAAGAACTGCTGGCGATTAAGGTTGGTGGGGTCAACGATATCAAAATCCGCTAAAATCAAGCGACCAATACCGATGCGGGCCAAGGCCCCGGCCACCACAGAACCCAGGCCCCCCAAGCCCATGATACCGACAACCGCCTCACTGACGACATCCTGCACCCCCGGGGTATGACGGAGATAGAGAAGGCGCCGCAGCTCCTCCTCACTGACCTTGGCCCCCTTGCTCAGGCACCAGCACTCATCGCCATCCTCAAATTTATAGGAGGCCGTTACCTGACAACCGTTGACGATAAAGAGATCACTCCCCGCAAATTCTGGGGCAATCTCTGCCAAAGTGGCGCCTGGCTCCACCTCCCGGCCCTGCTCGTGAACCCTAATCCTCATAGCAGATCTCGCCTAAAACATTTTTCAAAACCAGACGATATGGCCCCGTGCCAGCCAGCCGGTTATTTTCTAGCGGCCAAAAGGAAGGGATCTATTGTCAGGAATATGTTGATTTTTACAGCTTTTTTTCCCATGATAGGCTCTGCTAAAAAAAGCCGGTATCCTTTCATCTCCACGGGTTACCATACCTGGTCATTGTAAAAAAATCTCTACCCTTTACACCTTTTTACAGATGAAGTTGCGCTTCCCATTGCCCCGCATAGCCCCATCATTCTTGATCCTCCTTGTTGCGGTCGCCTGCTTACTGGCGCCCCTGGGCTTTCATGCCGTCCAGGCCAAAACCCTGGAAGTGGTTGAGGGCACGTTCTCCTATCCGGCCGGCCTCCATATTGAACTCCTGGAGGATGTCAATTCGACCCTCACCCTGACAGACATACTTAGTCCGGAGCTCCAGGACCGCTTCGTGCCCTCGGAAAAAGAGATGCCGGGGTTCGGTTTCAGCCAGAGCAGTATCTGGGGAAAGCTGACGATCAAGAACTCTCTCGACACCTACATCGAGTACTTCCTGGTCATCGACTATCCCCCCCTGGACTATCTCGACTTTTACTATCCGGCCGCAAACAACTATGAGGCCTACCATACCGGCGACCAGCTGCCCTTTGCCACCCGGCCGATCAGTTCAGGCAATTACGTCTTTCCCATCACCCTGGACCCCGGCCAACAGGCCACCTATTATCTGCGCTGCCAGACCAAGGGCTCTGTCAACCTCCCCATCAGCCTGGAGTCGCCGACCTCCTATGCCCAGGAAACCGCCCTGACCTCGACAATGCTCGGCATGTACTACGGCATTCTCCTGGTTATGACGGTGTACATCAGCTTCCTCTACCTCCGACTCAGGGATATCATTTACGGCTATTACGTCCTCTTCATCTTTACCTTCCTGGCCTTTCAGGTCAGCTTAAACGGCACCGGCTTTCAATACCTCTGGCCAACAGCCATATGGTGGAACAACATCACCGTGCCGTTTTTCATCTTTATGAGCTACACCAGTGCCATTTTGTTCACCACCACCATCCTGGAAACAAAAAAACATATCCCCAGATACCACAGGTTCCTCACCAGCCTGATCCCCTTTGGCTGTCTTGGCATGCTGGCGAGCATCTTTGCCGACTACTCGCTGGCCATTAAACTGGCAACCCTCTCCTGCCTTACCCTGCCCCTGATGATCATCGCCGGCTTTCGGGTCATGCTCTTGGGCTACCGGCCCGCCTATTATTATGCTTTGGCCTGGACCGTCTCTCTGCTGTCGCTCACCGTCTATTCGCTGAAAACCTTTGGCGTCCTGCCCAACACCTTTCTCATCAACTGGTCAACCCAGATCGGCACATCCTGGGAGGTGCTGATTCTGACCCTGGCCGTCGCCGACCGTTTCCACCTCATGGAGGAGGAAAAAAAGCAGGCCCTTGAAGAGAATGCCGAGAAACTGGCAGAGGCCAATATCAACCTGGAGGTCTCCAACCTCAAGCTTGAAGAGCTCAACACCGAGCTTGAGGAACGCATCCTGGCCCGCACCCAGGAGCTCAAAACATCCAATGAACTCCTCATCATCGAAGCGCGGGAAAGAAGTATCGCCGAAAAAGAAGCCACCGAGGCCAGCAAGACCAAGTCGGAATTCCTTGCCAACATGAGCCATGAGATCCGGACGCCGATGAATGCCATCATCGGCATGAGTAATCTGGCCCTCCATCTCCCTCTAACCAGCCGGCTCAGGAGTTATATCCAGACGATCAGCCGGGCCGGCAACTCCCTGATGCGCATTATTGACGACATCCTTGATTTTTCCAAAATCGAAGCCGGCAAGCTTGAATTTGAACAGGTGCCCTTCAACCTCCAGGAGATTCTCGATAATATCATCAATATCTTTAATGAACAGGTGCAAGACAAGGGCATTGAACTGGTTGTCTATACGGACAGCGCTGTGCCCAGCAATCTCATCGGCGATCCTTTGCGCCTGGAACAGGTCTTGATAAACCTGGTGGGTAACGGCATCAAATTCACCGACCTGGGTGAGGTGGCCCTCCATGTGAGCTGCATGACAGAAGAGCCAGCAGGAGTCCAGTTACGCTTTGCCGTCGCCGACAGCGGCATTGGCCTCTCCAAGGAACAGGCAAGCCAGCTTTTTAACGCTTTCCATCAGGGTGACACCTCTATAACCAGGCAGTACGGCGGTTCCGGTCTCGGTCTTGCTATCAGCCACCAACTGGCAACCATGATGCAGGGCTCTATCGAGGTGACAAGCGAAGTGGGCCAGGGCTCCACCTTCCTGTTCACGGCCCATTTTGGTAAAGGGGCTGCCGCGACGACACAGCCAGCCTTACTCGATAGGTCCGCCTGCGCCGCAAAAACCATCCTTGCCGCCCACACCAACAGCACCTGCCGCCGGGCCTGGCAACAGATCCTCACCGACACAGGCTTTGAGGTGATCACCGTCCCTTCCCTTTACGACATCCCTCTCATCTTTGACACCGATCAAGGAGACAAGATTGACATAATTCTTGCTGATCTCGGTGACGCCCCAGACCTCTTCGTACAGATGGTCTCCACCTTGCACACCAAGAACATCGATCGGCCCTTTATTCTGTCGCTCACCGATTCCCAGACAGCCTTCAACCAAAAGGCCAAAGATATGGGCGTGGAGTTTTTTCTGCCAAAACCCTTTAAGCAACAGGATTTGGTAATAACCGCAGCACAAGCTCTTTCTCTTCTTGAGCGCCACTCTCCGGTCTTTCAGGCCCAGCCCTTGTCATTACCCAATTTTCATGGGGCCAAGATCCTGGTGGCCGAAGACAACAGGATCAACCAGAAGGTTATCTCCGAGATCCTTACAAATGCCAGGTGCGAGGTAATCCTTGCCGGCAACGGTCAGCAGGCCGTCGACCTCCTTGAAAAAGACCCTGACATTGCCTGCATCCTCATGGATCTCCAGATGCCGATCATGGATGGCATGCAGGCCACCAGCATCATCAGGGAACAGTCGAGCCACAGGGAAATCCCCATCATCGCCCTCACTGCCCACTCTATCAGCGGTGACCGCGAAAAATGCCTGCAGGCCGGCATGGATGATTATGTCTCCAAGCCCATTGATCAAGACCTCCTCTATACAACCATGGCCACCTATCTTGCCCATGAGACAGTGGAAATATCCTTGACCGACGAGGGCCAGCCAGATGCGGAGCCGGGCGCCTCCATTTCAGGCAACCTCCAGGGCTTTGACATCGCTTCGGGCCTGAGGAGGGTCGGACACAACGAGTCTTTCTACGTCAAACTCCTCCATGATTTCAATCGGGATTTTCACGATGCCGCGCCGCTTTTAGACACCCTGCTTAAGGCTGGCAACTATAGGCGGGCAAAAGAGCTTATCCACAGCATCAAGGGCGTCGCCGCCAACCTGTCCGCCGCCGATCTTGAGCGCAATGCCCAGGAGCTTGAGAGCGTTCTGCACGGTGACAGACCACCAGCAGCACTGACCGTCTCACACTTTAAGGCCTCCCTCACCCTTGTCCTCAAATCAATCGCCTCGCTCCCCAAAGAACACCGGGCCCCCAAAGAAAACAGCCAAGGGGATATGGACCACGCCGTCATCGATTTTCTTAACATGACCAATCTCGCCTCAGACCTCAAAAAAATGCTCCGGGTCAACGACCTTGACGCTGAGGCCGCCATTGATAATCTCATAGATCATCTCGGCCACTTCAACTCCCTGGCGCCCCTCCTTTATAAAATTAAAGCGCACCTCGATGTGTTTGATTTTAGCGGCGCCACCCCTCTGGTCGACCAGCTAGCAGAAAAAATTTCCATCATCCAGGAAAATCGCCTGTAGCCAGCCCCATCTCCACCCCGGCCTTACCACGACCCGACTCTTTCTTGATCTTCCCCGGCATCCATGGTAAAAGGCCCTGCTAATACTACCTATACACAACCACCACAGTGTCCCAAAAGGCACTTTTGCACTCTTCACACCACCATTTCTTGCCGCCTGCCGCCCAAACCGGGTAGTTGTACGCAAGACGGTAATTTACTCCAACCACCATCAAGGAGGTCACCGTGGCCAAGGCCGATTCAGAAAAAATATGGTTATCCGGGAACGAAGCCATTGCCCGGGCAGCCTGGGAGGCTGACGTCACTGTTGCCTCAGCATATCCCGGCACCCCTTCCACCGAGATCCTGGAAAACCTCGTTAAATATGATGATGTCTACACCGAATGGGCCCCTAATGAAAAAGTTGCCCTTGAAGTCGGCCTAGGCGCCTCCTTTGCCGGAGCCCGCACCCTGGTCACTATGAAGCATGTCGGCCTTAATGTCGCTGCCGACCCTCTCTTTACCGCTTCTTATACCGGTTGCCGCGGTGGCCTGGTCATTGTCAACGCCGATGACCCGGAGATGCACAGCTCGCAAAATGAGCAGGACAACCGCAACTACGCCTTTGCCGCCAAGCTCCCCATGCTGGAGCCCTCTGACCCCAATGAGGCCTTGGTCATGCTCAAAGAGGCCTTTGAGCTCTCAGAGAAGTATGACACCCCGGTCCTTTTCCGGACCACCACCCGCCTGGCCCATGTCAAGAGCCTGGTTGCGGTGGGCAGTCGCGCCATGGGACCTGTAGAGGTAAAGATCGACAAAAATCCGGCTAAGTTCGTCATGCTGCCTGGCAATGCCCGGGCCCGGCGCCAGGCCATGGTCGGTCGCCAGCAAGAGCTCCTGTCCTTTGCCGAAAATTTTGCCGGCACCCGTATTGAAAAGGGCGACACCAAATTGGGAATTATTACCGGCGGCGTTGCCTATCTTCACGCCAAAGAGGCCATGCCCGAGGCCTCCTTCCTCAAACTCGGCATGAGCTGGCCGCTTCCCGAGAAAAAAATCCGTGAATTCGCCGCCTCTGTTGATGAGGTGATCATCGTTGAAGAGCTTGACCCCTTCTTCGAGACCCATATCAAGGCCATGGGCATCACCTGCACCGGCAAGGACAAAATTCCGGCCACCGGCGAGCTTAACGCCGCCATTGTCAAAAAAT
>JBFFIS010000155.1:0-6242 GCA_041556375.1 Desulfurivibrionaceae bacterium
CCCATCTGCTTATGGCTACATTTCACCATCTCATGACAACAAAGTATGGAAAAGCCAGGTGATTTTCTGTATGGTTTACAATGACAACTAATTGAAAAAATTTAGCATCCTAAACTATGTCTGCCATTCTCATATTTAAAGATCAACCTTCTATGCCGCCCTGGGATTTACGGGGGAAAAGTACATTCCGTATCGGCCGGCATCCGGAGAACGATTTTATTCTTCAGGAATCATGGATTTCCAGGCGGCACGCCATGATCCAACAGGAGTCAAATCAACATTACCATATTATTGATCTTGGCAGTGCCAACGGTACCTTTGTCAACGCAACTCGTATTGTTACCCCTACCCCGCTCCACACCGGCGACATCATTGCTCTGGGCAAAACGGAACTTATCTTCAACCACCAATCCGCTCCTAAGCTTAAACCCGCCTCCCTCCAGAATCTTGGTGACGAAACCATTGCCTTTGTCAATAAGAAGCGGGTAACCATCCTTGTCTCCGATATTCACAGATATACCGAACTTTCCGAAGCCGTGGGTAGTGAGGAGATTTCAAAGCTCCTTCAGGACTGGAACAAGAAAGCCACGCAAATCATTCGTAAGTATCATGGTCAGGTCGATAAATTTATCGGTGATGCTGTTCTGGCCTTTTGGCTGCAAGACGATCCGGATCATCTTGAAAAGGTGCTTTCAGCCGCCATGGCTATTAACAACATTACTGCTGCCCTTGGCAAAAAATTACATTTCCCCTGGCCGCTGACCACGGGGGCGGCAATCAACAGTGGGACAATCATGTTGGGCAATCTCGGCGCCGACGGCTCCCGCGACTTCACCATGGTCGGTGATGCCGTCAACGTGGTATTTCGCCTTGAAAGCCAGACAGAGGCTAATTCCAAAGAGGTAATTTTGGGTTACAAGACCTATGACCAATTGCAACAGCACCATGAGATATTCACCCCACAGACATTTGAACTCAAGGGTAAAAACGACAAGGTGCAGGGATACACCACCACCTTCAGGAAACTGGCAAGCGCCATTAAGATTTAAAGTTATTTACGTTAACGGCAACACAACAGGATAGAGCTATGAGTAAATGGGCCATCATGCTACAGGGCAAGGTAATAAAGCAATTTGAAATACATGAGGGCGAACGTCTTATCATCGGCCGCGGCGATGACGCCAACGTCAAAATAGACAACACGGCCATCTCAAGGCACCATGCCGCTTTGGAGATCCAAAACAACAAACCTTTCCTGCAGGATCTTTGCAGCCTGAACGGTTCCATGGTCAACGGTAATAAGATTGACTTTATCGAACTTGCAGAAGGTGACGAGGTGATGCTTGGCAAATTCTCACTGGTACGCGGCGATGACTTTGACGGCAAACAACGGGTAACCACATCGGCCCTGCCCATGGACCTTGAAGATGCGACGATCTTTGCCCCCGGCAAACCTAAGGCCAAAAAAGAGGAGAAGCCGAGCGGCCCTACCAGCTTTCAGCTTACGGTTCTTGGCGGCAGCGCCTCCCCAAAGGCCCTGTCCCTTGCCGGACGAACCAGCGTCAAGATTGGCAAGGCAGATAACAGTGACCTTATCACTCCCGGATTGTTCATAGCTGCCAACCAGTGTTTTATTAATATGCGGGAAGATGGCTACTACATCATTCCCCAAAGTGGTTTCATTAAAACGAAACTCAACGGCTCAACACTCAGCGCTACGAAAAAATTACACCCAGGGGATATCATTTCCATCCGAGGTCACCAGGTCAGGTTCGAACAACTCACATAAAAAACACTTACGAGCAGATCATGCACTTTGCCACCGATGCCCATCAAGACGCCACAGAGTTTCTGGCTCCTGCCTTATCAAGGCATGAGAAAGATCCTTCTGCGTGGCAGGTCGGGGACATCATCAATGATCGGTATAAGATTAACGATATTTTTAGTGGCGCCATGGGCAGAGTCTTTATTGCAGACCACCTCACCTGGGGGGTCAAAATGGCCATCAAGGTGCCGCGCCCGGAGGTCATGGTCTGCAAAGAGGGTATCCAACGAATTCTCGCGGAAGCAAATGCCTGGATTGACCTTGGCCTTCACCCCAACATTGCTGCCTGTTACTTTGTCAAAAAACAGAAACTGGCTGTTCAAATCTTCACCGAATACATTAACGGCGGTACTCTGGCGGACTGGATCAGCAAAGGGCGGCTGCGCAACTGGCGTGATGCCCTCTCTATTGCCATCCAATTTTGTAATGGCATGGAATACACCCATTCTAAAAAAATCATCCACCGAGACATTAAACCGCAGAACATCCTGCTCACCAGAGATGGCCTTGTAAAAATAACGGACTTCGGCATTCTGCGCCTGGTTGATGAAGATGTCGCTGTGGACCTACCAACGAACACCGGCTCGGCTGATGACGACAAGGAGCACACTGTCGGCTTTCGAGGCACTCTCAACTATGCCTCCCCGGAACAGTTGTTAAATACCCACCAGGTCGATCTTCGCACCGACATCTTCTCCTTTGGCCTTTGCCTGTGGATGATCTTTTGCGGCAAACGCCCTTACAGCCATAATAGTGAAGAGGTGTGCCCAACACCTGTCTCCTACTATCGTGATTCTCCCCTGCCTCGGGCCATGGTTAAACTGCTGCGGAAATGCGTTCACCATGACCCAAACAAAAGGTATCAAAATTTCGGCGAACTGCGCCACGACCTCCACAAGATCTATTTAGATCTCTTTAAGGTTTCCTGCCCCTATGCCCAGATGGGGCCGGTGAACCTGCAGGCTGAACATCTCAACAACCGCGCCGTTTCCCTAGCTGAACTTGGTAAATTTAGCGAAGCTCACGATTTTTTACTGCAGGCCCTGGAAATAAATGACCATCTCCCCGAGGCAGCGATCAATCTACACCTCCTCTCCTGGCGGGCTACCACCATCCCAGCAGCCCAGATGCTCCCTCGCCTCATGGCCACCCAAAAAATCTTTCCAGACAATAAGCAGCTCCTTGATCTTTTGTCCGAGGTGGAAGCAAACATAAGCACTCCACAATCGGACAGACATCTGCCGCCAGAGCTTATTCTCTGTCCTCCAGAAACACCAATGGAGATTTTTAAAAAAAACCAGCTCCGCCATTCTATCCGTGAAAACATATACAGCCTCGCCAAAGCAGGTAAATATGGCCAAAGCTTTGAGACCCTCTGCCAGCACTGGCAGGAAACAGGCTTCGGACCGGACCACAGCCTGGAAAAAGTCTACGACAGTCTGGCTGCCAAAGGGCTAAAGAAAAGCGTCTTGGCCTTGCAACGCAAACGCCTTGCCCAGCTGCCCGAGCCTCCCTCTTTCCTGTGCTACAATCAAACTACCGGCAAACTTGTCTGCGCCACACGTGACGGTTATTTTCGTCTTCTGGTTTTCAACCGAAAATGGTCGATGGCCAGCAAGAATATAGTCTCTAAACCTGTGGACTCGACCACCCAAAGCTTCCGCCTTACCAATGCCAGTATTACGTCTCTGGCTCTTTGCCCCTCCGGCAGCTACCTTGCTATTGGCCAGGAAAGTGGCAAAGTGTTGCTCAAGTCGCTTGTAGATCATAAAAAAACCGTCATTACTTGCGGAAAAGTGGCTATTACCACCCTCCTGTTCAGCCAGGACAATCGTTGGCTAGCAGCAGGCAGCGGCGATGGAAAAATTGTTTTTTTTGACCTGGTAAAAAGCGAGAAATACTCCTTTCAGGCCAGCTCGGCCATTAACGACATGGCCCTATTGGCCGGCGATCTTGATTTTGTTGTCGGGTGTGATGACGGCACCATTCAAATCTGGGATTTTGCCGGAAAAAAAATACGAAGTGAAATCGAGGCTCATGTTCTGCCCATTAAAAAACTGAGTCTGTCATACTCAGGCAGTAAGCTGGCCACAGCCAGCGAAGACAGGCTCATCAGGGTCTGGGATATCAACGAGTTCAGCTGCATCCGCACCATTGAGGACACCGAAGACCTGGCAACCTCTCTCCTCCTTGCCGATGATGATTTCAGCCTGATCACCGGCAGCGCCTCGGACATCCTCAAGATCTGGGATATCCCCACCGCCACCAATGTTTTGCTGGTTGACGGTCGTGGTGACGGTATTTGTTGTCTTACCCCGGGCCCAGGACCTGCTACCTTTATTGCCGGCAACCAGAATGGCTCTGTTGTTTTATGGAAGATATTTTACGACCTCACCCTTAATGATATGAACGCAGGTACCTAGCTTTGATCAATTTTCTCCGCGCCTTATTTTCCAATAAAAGGGTCAAACTGCACAGCTTCGGCCGAACCGACACCGGTAAAGTTCGCCAGCAAAACGAAGACAGTTTTGCCCTGCGTCCTGACCAGAACCTCTACCTGGTTGCCGACGGCATGGGAGGTCATAAAGGCGGCGAAGTAGCTAGCCGTCTGGCTATAGAAGAGGTTATTGCGGCTATCCCCACTGCAGAGCTCAGAAAAAGCCGCTTCTCACCGGATGCCTGTCGCCATCTCCTCATGGAGGGGTTTCGCAAGGCCAATAATTCCGTGTTGGCCTATGGCGACAAAAACCCCGAGATAGCCGGCCTGGGCTGCACCCTCATCGGTTGCCTGATCATGGGCAACCAAGCTCACATTTGCCATGTCGGCGATGTCCGGGCCTACCTGATCAAAGACACCGACATGAAGCAGATCACTGCGGATCATTCCCTGGCGGCCATGACCGCAAAAAGTGACGAAACAGAAACACAACCCAAAAATATCGTTACCCGCTGCATTGGGGTCAGCATAGACAACAGTCCCGAATATCACCTGCTGGAACTGGACTCAAACGACCAGCTCCTTCTCTGTTCTGATGGCCTGTGGAATATGGTAAACGACAAGGAAATCGCCGCAATAATAAGTAAGGCTCCTACCCCGGAAATTGCCTGTGACCACCTGATCAACCAGGCCAATGCAGCCGGAGGCCGCGACAATATCACCGCCGTTATCTTAAAGGTCGACTAACAGCTCTTGCCCTCACAAGGCCACAAAAAAGGGGGCGGAAGAATAATTCTTCCGCCCCCTTTTTTGTGGCCTCTAAACAACAACGCCCTATAGCATCAGCCGCACTCGGAATAACCACACGAGTGGCAGACACAGCAGCCGCCTTCATGCTCAATAACACCACCACATTCCGGGCAGGCGCCAAACATCTGGTGACCGGCATTGCCATCCTTGCAGGCAGTATGGCCATTACCCTCCATATGCTGCTGAATGGCCTTGGCAATGGCATCGGCACAGGAGACCACCTTGTTCTTGCCGAGTCCATGCGGTTTATGACAACTGATACCGATGAGCTGTTTCAAAATAGGCTCAGGGGCCATCCCCGAACGCCAGGACAGTGACACCAGACGGCCAATGGCCTCACACTGGCTGGCGGCACAGCCACCGGCCTTACCCACCATATTAAAGAGCTCAAACTGCTGGCCCTCATCATCCTCATTAATGGTGACATACATTGGCCCACAGCCTGTTTCCATCTGATAGGTGCTACCGGTCAGCTTACGAGGCCGATCCCGCTTGATCCGCTTTTGCTCTGCGGTGGTGGCCTTTGCTGTCTCAGCGCCTGGCTTCTCAGTCTTGCCGGTGGACAGCACCTGATTCTCACGACAGCCGTCACGGTAGATGGTGACCCCTTTACACCCCTGATGATAGGAGCGCATATAGGCGTCATGGACATCATCTTCAGTGGCACTGTTGGGGAAATTGATGGTCTTGCTCACGGCATTGTTAGTATGGAGCTGAAAGGCCGCCTGGATATCAATATGGTTCTTGGGGCTGATATCATGGGCCGTCTCAAAAACTCGACGATATTCAGCAGGGATCTCCATGATGCCCTGAACCGTGCCATGTGCCGCAATTTTCTTCATGAGGCTGGCTGAGTAGAAACCATTTTCTTTGGCGGCCTTTTCAAAGACCGGATTAACCTCATAAAACTCGTCATTATCCATAACCCGTCGCACATAAGATACGGCAAACAAAGGCTCTACACCACTTGAACAGTTGGCCAGAATAGAGATAGTACCGGTGGGGGCGATGGTGGTCCTGGTGGCATTGCGCACCGGGGTATCAGGATCCTTATCATAGTAAATTGACTTGGCAAAATTGGGGAAGGCGCCCCTGATCTGGGCCAGCTCCACTGAGGCCTGGTAGGCGGTATCATCGATAAACTTCATGACCCTGTCGGCAACATCACAG
>JBFFIS010000156.1:0-6180 GCA_041556375.1 Desulfurivibrionaceae bacterium
CAATTTTGACTACTGAATTCTGACAACTGATAACTGACAACTTATGCTCTATCATTTTCTCTATCCGCTCCACACCATTTTCGGAGGCTTCAATGTCTTCCGCTATATTACCCTGCGTGGTATTGGCGCGACTATCACCGCTTTCTTGATTGTCATCTACTGCGGTCGGCCCTTTATCAGGATGTTGCAGAGAAATCAGGTGGGGCAGGTGGTGCGTGATGACGGCCCGGAGTCGCATTTCAGCAAGCAAGGGGTGCCCACCATGGGGGGGCTTCTCATCCTCTTTGGCCTGCTGGTTGGCACCTTACTGTGGGTGGACCTTACCAATGTCTATGTCTGGGTCATTCTCGGCATCACGGTGTGGTATGCCATGATCGGCGCCTGGGATGACTACACCAAGATCAAGAAGCAAAATTCTAAGGGCTTAAGTGGCAGGGGCAAGATCATTCTCCAGGTAGCAGGGGCGCTGGTGGCCGGCATCTTTATCGCCACCCAGCCTTCCTACTCCACCGAACTCAGTATCCCGTTTTTCAAAGGGTTTAAGCCCGACTTGGGAGTGTTGTACATCCCCTTTGTCATGTTTGTGGTGGTCGGCGCGTCCAATGCCGTCAATCTTACCGATGGCCTTGATGGCCTGGCTGCCGGGCCGACAGTGGTCACCAGTGGCGTCTATCTTCTGTTCTCCTATCTGGCTGGCCATGTGGGCCTCTCTTCCTATCTGCAGATTCCCCATGTCCCCGGTGCTGGTGAGGTCGTTATTTTTTGTGGCGCCTTGGCCGGTGCCAGCCTCGGCTTTTTATGGTTTAACGCCTTTCCCGCCCAGATGTTTATGGGTGATGTCGGCTCCCTGTCCATCGGCGGCGCCTTGGGAACAGTGGCAATAGTCACCAAGCAGGAGGTGCTCCTGGCCCTGGTGGGCGGAATTTTTGTTATGGAGGCAATCTCGGTGATCCTCCAGGTTGGTTATTTTAAGGTTTCCGGCGGTAAACGTATCTTTCTCATGGCCCCCTTTCATCATCATTTTGAGAAAAAGGGCTGGGTAGAGCCCAAGGTTGTTGTGAGGTTCTGGATTGTTTCTATTATTCTCGGTCTTATGGCCCTGGCCACGTTGAAACTTCGTTAAGGGGTGTTGAAGGCAAAATGCAGGCAATGATTGACGCAGGTTTTTTTAATAAAAATAAAAATATACTGGTGGTGGGCGCCGGCCGTTCCGGCATGGCAGCCCTGCGTCTTCTCCACGCCCAGGGTTGTCAGTTGGCCATCAGCGATGGCGGACCGCGGACCAATCTCAGCCAGAAAGACCAGAAGTGGCTCGATGACCACCAGGTGTTTCAGGAGTTTGGCGGCCACGACCAGAAAACCTTTGTCTGTGCCCACGCTATTGTCGTAAGTCCGGGCATTCCTCTTGATCTCGAGGAACTGGAAAGCGCCCGGCAAAAGGATATCCCTATTATCGGCGAGTTGGAGCTTGGTGTCTTGTTTACTGATATTGACATGGTTGCGGTTACCGGCACCAATGGCAAGACCACAGTGACCACCATGGTCGGTGATCTTCTCAAGGCTGCTGGCCGCCAGGTTTTTGTCGGCGGCAATATCGGCACACCGCTTAGCGAGTTTGTCTTGAGCGCTGCCCAGGCAGATGTCCTGGTGCTGGAGGTCAGCAGTTTCCAGCTTGATACGACCATAAGTTTTCAGCCCCATGTTGCCCTGCTACTCAATATCAGCCCAGATCATCTGGATAGATATCCAAGCTATGAGGCCTATGCTGAGTCAAAAATGCAAATCTTCAGCCGCCAGAGGCGAGATGATTTTGCCGTGATCAACGGTGATGATCCCCAGATCCAAAAGCGGCTGGCAGATATACCGTCGACCATCAGGGAGTTTGGCCGCAAAAAAAGCTGCCAGGCCCGCCTCGTCGGTACCAAGGCCATGGTTCGGCTGGGCCAGAGTGACGGCGAAGAGTATCAGTTGCCCGAGTCACTCAGCTCTGCGCCAAATAGCGATAATTGCCTGGCAGCCATCATTGCTGCCCGTTTGATGGGTTGTCCGCCTGAGGCTATTAGCCGAGGACTTGACGGTTTTACCTGTCTTGAGCACCGTTTGACCCATGTGACGACAATCAATGGTGTTGATTATGTCGATGACTCCAAGGCCACAAATATCGGCGCTTTGAAGTCGGCCTTGGCAGGGATGACTAAACCAGTTGTTCTTATTGCCGGCGGCAGGGACAAGGGTGGTGATTACCAGCTTATCGGTCAAGAGATGCGAACCAAGGTGAAAAACCTGATCCTGATCGGTGAGGCGGCAGACAAGATGGCCGCTGTCTTTGGGGATTGTGTCGATATTCACCGGGCCAGGAGCATGGAAGAGGCCGTTGCTGTGGCCGCAGACCTGGCCCAGCCGGGTGAGGTTGTTTTGCTGTCACCTGCCTGTGCTAGTTTCGATATGTTCAGCAGCTATGTGGAACGGGGGAAGGCCTTTCAGCAGGCCGTATCCGCCTTAAAAGGAGTGGTGTCTGGCAGCATAACAGCAGGCGATGCCCGAACCTCTCTGCAAAAAGCGATATGAGTGCGATGAAGACTAGGTGGCTTGGGCCATGCGCATATTAATAACTGGTGGCGGTACAGGGGGGCATCTCTTCCCTGGGATTGCCGTGGCCGAAGAGGTTCTGCATTCGGTGGCCCGCAGTGAGGTCCTCTTTGTGGCCACTGATCGTGACACGGATGCCAAGGTCTTGACCGGCCGCCCCTTTCCCTTTGTGGCCTTGAAGAGCCAGGGCATAAAGGGCAAGTCCATTGTTAAGAAGATCCGTGCCCTGTGGACCCTGCCCCTCAGTCTCTGGCAAGCCTGGGGACTTGTCAGCCGCTTTCGCCCTGATGTGGTGTTGGGGGTTGGCGGCTATGTTACCGGTCCCGTTTTACTCGCCGCCTGGTTGCAGCGCATACCGACCTGTATCCATGAACAGAACTCGGTGCCCGGGCTGGCCAACCGCATTTTGGCCAGGCTGGTCCGCAAGATCTTTATATCAATTCCGGGCAGTGATAAGCGTTTTCCGGCCAAGAAATGCGTCCATACCGGTAATCCGGTGCGCAAAGAGGTGGTAGCCCTGGCAAGCGGTGAAAAGAGGAGTGGGGCTTTTACCCTGGTGGTCATGGGCGGGTCGCTGGGAGCCCATAGTATAAATACCATGATGATCGAGGGGGCCCGGCTCATCCGCAGGACCTTGCCTGATGGCTTTAATATCATTCACCAGACCGGCAGGCAGGACACCAAGAAGGTGCGAGCCGCTTATGAAGAGGTCGGTATTCCCGCCAAGGTGGCCTCTTTTTTTACCGAGATACCCTTTGTCCTTGCCAAGGCCGACCTGGTTGTGGCCCGCGCCGGTGCCACCAGCCTTGCCGAGTTGACTGTCATGGGCAAGCCGATGATTTTGGTGCCATATCCCTATGCCGCTGATAATCACCAGGAAATAAATGCCGATTGGCTGGTGGAAGGCGGGGCAGCGATAAAATGTTTAGAAAATGAGACTACCGGCATGGATCTAGCCAAAATAATTCTCGAGTTGGTCGAAAACAACTCTAAAAGAGAAAGAATGGCCAATATGGCCCATAAGCTGGGAGAACCCCATGCCGCCAAAAATATTGTCCGCCAATGTCTGGACCTGGCATCGGCCCGGCCATAGCAAAATGAGTCAGGATAGCTAAAAAGTGTACAAGAAAAACAAACATATACATTTCGTCGGCATCGGCGGTATCGGCATGAGTGGTATCGCGGAACTGCTGCTCAACCTGGGCTATCGGGTGAGCGGTTCCGATCTGGCCACAAGCGATATAACCAAACGCCTCGAAGGGCTGGGCGGCGTGGTTTACCAGGGCCATGATGCCTCCTGTATCGAAGGGGCCGAGGTGGTTGTTACCTCCACTGCGGTACGCAAGGATAACCCCGAGGTCTTGGCGGCAATTGAGGCTGGAATTCCCGTGATCCCGCGGGCGGAGATGCTGGCTGAACTCATGCGTCTCAAGAAGTTTGGCATCGGTATAGCAGGTTCCCACGGCAAGACCTCAACCACCTCGCTGGTGGGCGCTGTCCTTGCCGAGGCCAACCTCGACCCCACCGTGGTCATCGGTGGTAAGGTAAATAGCCTGGGAAGCAATGCCAAGCTGGGAGAGGGGGAGTTCCTGGTGGCCGAGGCCGATGAGAGTGACGGTTCATTTCTCCATCTGACCCCGGTGGTCGAGGTGGTGACCAATATTGATCTTGAACACCTTGATTACTACAACAATATTGAAGAAATAAAGGACGTATTTCTACAGTTTATAAACAAAATACCTTTTTACGGCGCAGCGATTCTCTGTCTTGATAACGACCATATTGCCGAGCTGCTGCCGCAGATAAAAAAGCGAGTTATCACCTATGGCCTGACGGCCCAGGCCGATATTCATACTCGCAAGATTGATAAACTCGGCTTTGGCTGCCGGTTTGATGTCTGTGTTGGCCGTGAGGTGCTTGGTGAAATAACCCTGCAATTCCCCGGCATCCATAATGTTTATAATGCCTTGGCCACTGTGGCCGTCGGTCTCGAACTTGAGATTGATTTTGCCACTATTGCCGCTGGTCTCTCTAAGTTTAATGGGGTGCAGCGCCGTTTGCAGCTCAAGGGCGAGCACAAGAATATAACTGTTATTGACGATTACGGTCATCACCCCACCGAGATAAAGGCGACCCTGTCGGCCCTTAAGGATGCCTGGCCGGACAGGCGGCTGGTGGTCCTCTTTCAGCCCCATCGCTATACTCGGACCCAGGCCCTTTTTAAGGAATTTTGTACCGCCTTTCATGCCGCCGATATGTTGATGCTCACCGAGATCTATCCGGCCAGTGAACAGCCTATTGAAGGCGTTAATACGGCCTGTCTTGCCGCGGCGATAAAGGAAAGAGGACAACGCGAGGTGTATCAGACAGAAACGGTTGAAGACCTGCCCCAGGCTGTGTTGCCACTTTTGCTGGAAGGTGACGTGGTGGTAACCCTGGGGGCGGGTAATGTCTATCAGGCAGGTGAAAAGCTCTTGAGCCTCCTTGAAAAGTAAATGTAACCAGGTGGAGTCTTTGCCAAAACAGGCATCATATGCCGGCAGGAAAGGGAGACAACATGGAAACGGTGGCATTGGGATTGTTAGAGGTCGGCATGGGTGAGGGCTGTAGTAGTATGAGGCTGCCGGCGTGGGCCGATGCCTTTAACGATGAGATGATCGATTTTTGGTCGGGTGAGGTTCTGTGGAACCAGGACATGGCCAAGTACACTACTTACCACGTTGGTGGTCGGGCCGAGGCCATTATTTTTCCAAGCGGAGTTCGGGAATTAAGCCAGCTCATGAAGGGCATTAAAAGGCTCAATATTCCTTGGCGCCTTATTGGGGGCGGCTCCAATATATTGGTGTCAGAGCAGGGCCTGCCGGGCGTAACCCTCATCTTTAATAAGAGGTTTGCTGATATTGAGGTGCTCAAAGAGGTAGGCGACAGGGTCTATGTGAGGGTTGAGGCCGGCTGCAGCCTAGGGCGCCTTGTCAACTGGTGTGTCGACCACGGTCTGAGCGGCCTGGAGTTCGCCGCCGGTATCCCTGGTTCGGTGGGCGGAGCCCTGGTGATGAATGCCGGGGCCTGGCGTTCTGACATATCCCAAGTGGTGTCCTCGGTGACAGTCATGGATGAAAACGGCGATTATCGTGTTAAGGAGATCGATGATTTTCACTATCGCTATCGTTCCTGGGGTGAGGAGAAGGGGAGGTTGGCTGTAGAATGTGTCTTGCATCTGCAGCGCGCTGATAAGGTGGCCATTAAGAGTACCTGCCAAAAATTTATGGCCAGCAGAAAAGAACGCCAGCCCAAGCAAGCCAGTTGTGGTTCGTTTTTCAAGAACCCTGAGCACGGCAAGACTGCCGGTCAGCTTATTGATGAGGCCGGTTTGAAAGGTACCAAAATTGGTGGTGCCATGGTCTCCATGGAGCATGCAAATTTTTTGGTAAATACCGGCAGCGCCAGCGCTGACGAGGTGGTCATGCTCATGAAGCTGATTCAGGAAGAAGTGCAGAAGAAATTTGGTGTTTTTTTGGAGCCCGAGGTCAAACTTCTCGGGTTTAACGGCGAAAACGGATGAGAAAAAGAAAGTCTGCATACGTATCCCCC
>JBFFIS010000157.1:0-6117 GCA_041556375.1 Desulfurivibrionaceae bacterium
CCCTGCCGAAATTGTAGGCGGTACTGGCGCTGATGTGCTAGACGGTAACGCCCAGGTGGTTACCAGGTGTGGCACTGATGTCAGCGGCCAGTTTCTTGCCGGTGCTAAGCAGGTGTTAACCCTTGCCAAGCAGCAAAATATCTGCGGGGTGTGCCTGAAGTCCCGAAGCCCATCCTGTGGGGTCAACAGTCTGCAGGGGGTCACCGCTGCATTACTTGCCAGGCATGGTTTCAGTCTTTATGAGTTTTAATTTTTTGGCGCTCATGTGGCCAGACACCCTAAGAAATACGGAGAAGGCCGAGGATGAGAATTCCTGCTTCGTAGAGGAGATAGAGCGGACCACCCATGAGCAGCATGTTGACCACGTCCGGTGTAGGTGTCAGTAAGGCAGCGACAATAGCAATGGCGAGAAGGGCGTAGCGTCTGTTCTGGGAAAATTTGCGGCGGCTGATGAGGCCAACCTTGCCGGTAAAGACCATGAAGATGGGCAGCTCAAAAATAAGGCCAAAGGCCATGACAAAGACGGTAACAAAGGTCACAAATTTTCCTACGGAAATCACTGACTGCAGTTGCTCTGACTCAAAGCCCAGGAGAAAGGTTATACCAAAGGGCAGGGTGACGAAATAACAAAAGAGGCTGCCGGCGTAAAAGAGCAGGCAGGTGGTGATCATAAAGGCGATTTGGCTCTTGATTGAAAGTTTGAAGGGGCTGGCCAGGGCCCGCCACAGGCAGAATATGAAGACTGGCATCAGGGTGATGACAGTGGTGACCAAGGCCAGTTTGACATGGGCCAGGAACGGTTCCGTCACCGTGAAAAAAGCCAGCTGTTGCTGGAGATGGTCTTGGAGAAAGGTGAAAATCTGTGGCGAGACCAGGTAAAAACAGGCTGTGCCGACCAGAAGGGCAGTACCGAGGCCGAGTAAGGTTTTACGCAGGGCAAAGATGGTGGCAATGATCTTCTGGGCCGGTTCCCTGGTGTCGATGTTGGTTCTGCTGTTGGCCACGGTCATATCCGACACCATCTCGCCCTAGAGCAACGAGCTATAGGTTCTTTCTGATAAAATCAACGGCATTACGGAAAAGGGCGACGCCCTGACCTTCGTCGGGCAGCTCTTCTCTGGTCCAGCGGGGATGATTGACCCGATGCAGAAAGGCCTCAGGGTGGGGCATAAGGCCAAAAAGCCTGCCGCTTGGGTCGCAGATGCCGGCAATTCCTTCAGGGGAACCGTTGGGGTTGTAAGGATACGCTGTGGTCGGCTCTAAGGTCTTGGGGTCTGTGTAACGGAGGGCAACCAGCTTTTTGTCGGTGATGCGTTTCATGGTGGCCTCGTCTTTGGTGACAAACTTACCCTCACCATGCCGGATTGGATAGTAGAGATGGCTGAGGCCTTTGGTGAAGACACATGGTGACTCGCTATCCACCGCCAGACTAACCCAGCGATCCTCAAAACGGCTGGAGTCATTATAGGTCAAGCTGACCTGGCGATCGGTATAGCAACTGTCAAAACCGGGTAGCATACCCATCTTGACCATGAGCTGGAAGCCATTGCAGACGCCGAGAATCAATTTGCCGTCACCTATAAAACGCAAAAGCTGGTCCTGAAGCTTTTCACCAGTGCCGATAATTGAGGCATAGCGAAAACGATGGGCACCTGCCTGGCCGGCACCGAGATCGTCGCCATCAAGAAAACCACCCGGCAGGTTGAGGAACTGGTAGTCGTCCAGGCGGTACTCGCCATGGAGAAGTTCACTGACGTGGGCTATGTCAACCTGATCGGCGCCACCAAGGCGGCAGGCCTGGGCCATTTCATTTTCACAGTTTGTGCCATAGCCGGTAATGACGATAGCCTTAACCTTGTTTGCCATTATATTTTATCTCCGTTTTCCTGGCTGGCAGTCCCTGGAAGATCCAGGTTGAATCGTTTTTCTGCCATGCACAGCCGTTAAATATTGTCCTGATGATTCTCTCTACCATAGTAAGATCAAAAATTCATTTTTGATCTTTAATCATTTGTTGCTAACGACCAAAAATTTCCGTCTCAAGGCGCCTGAAAAAGATCTCCATGAAGTCATGGCGTTCAATGGCCAGTTGCCTGCCGACAGGGGTGAGCATCCGTTCTTTAACCTTGCACATCTTCACCTTGAATTCACGGTAGGCTGTATCTTCTGTGCTGTACGAAGTGGTGCCGCTGATGTCACGGCTGCCGTTATGCAGCCTCGAGCCTATCTGGCCGGCAAAAAGAAAGGCACGACCAATGCCGATAGCGCCAATGGAGTCGAGTTTGTCAGCGTCAAAAAGAATTTGGGCTTCAAGGCTTGTCGGCATGTTACTGCTGCGGAATCGATGGCTACCGATAACGTCACAGATCGCTTTATTGTCCGCTTTGCAGATCCCTAATTTGGCCAAGATTTCACCGGCCATTTGAGCGCCTTTTTCCGCATGGCAGACAGCGCCTTGGCTGGCTGTTTCAAAACGCCTGCCAATATCGTGGAGAATAGCGGCGGCCTGGAGAATGTCCTGGCGAGCCCCCATTTGGGCGCCGATAAAAAGGGCGGTCTCCTCAACTCGTAAGCTGTGGTCCGGGCCATGACAACCACCTTCCTGGTCGCAAAAATCTTTGGCAACCAGGCGGAGCTCACCAGCAATTCCTGGGGTCAAAGGGGGAAATGAGGGTAAGTCAATTTTGAGCTCTGCGAGTGACATGGTAGGCGTGGGAAAAGGCAAAGACCTTAAAATTTGAAAAAACCGAAAAGCTGGATGCGTACCCAATTAATGGCGGCGAGTAGAAGGTTCTCGTCGTCGAGCTGCTGGCAATTATCGACCTTGCCAGTGGCCCGAAAGGCATCAAGGTCGTAAAGGCTGTCGATAAACAGGTCCCGCTGTTCAGGGCTCGGGGCAAAACCTTTGGCAATCTCAGGGTTGTGAAGGATGGTAATCATGGCATCGTTCATCTGGTTATAGAGCTGCAGTCCTTGGCCCTGGGTCCAGCGGCTAATGGTCTGTTCGTCTGCCTCGCTAAAGCCGAAACAATGGTCTTCCTTGAGCACCACATGAAAAGAGTCCAAGCCGCCGTTTGGTTGCTGGAAGGCGGCCCGGCCTAAAGGATAGGTCCGGCAAGCTCCCGGTCTGCCCTCATAGACAGCACAACCCTTGTCAGAGACAAAGGGGCAGCTGGCGTGGCCGTCATCGACCATGCCCAGGTATACACTTGGGAAGACGTCACCATCTTGCCATTCGATAAGGGCATAGTGGTCAAGGAACTCTCTGCTGCTGATGCCGAGGTGACGTCGCAGCCGGATGACGTCATAAGGGCTCAGGGCCAGCTCAAGCTGGCGACAGCAATCAGTAAAGCATTGCACCCCTGGATGACAGTTGAATCGGAAGACCTCCTGGTCTTTAATCTCCTTGACGTTTTCTGGGAGCTGCGGGGAGGACATTAATTTTTCCGCCACAGATAGAGAGCCGGGCTTGCCACAAAGATAGAGGAGTAGGTCCCGACAATAATACCGGCAAGCAGGGCAAAGGAGAAGTCATGGATAACTGTGCCGCCCAGGAAGAAGAGGGCAACCAGCACCATGACCGAGGTCAGTGAGGTGACAAAGGTCCGGCTGAGAACATCGTTGATAGACAGGTTGATGACCTGGGAAAAATCCATCTTGGTGTCCTTGCGCATATTCTCGCGGATTCGGTCAAAGACAACAACCGAGTCGTTAAGAGAGTAACCGGCCAAGGTCAGCAGGGCGGTAACGATCAGCAGGGTGATTTCGATATTGAGCAGGTAACAGATGCCGAGTACCACGAGGACATCATGGAAGGTGGCGATGGCAGCGGCAAAACCGAAACTGAGGTCAAATCGCAGGGCCAGGTAGAAGATAACTCCGACCAGCGAGATGAGAATAGCCTGGAGGGCCTTGATGCGCAGCATGTTACTCACAGAGGAGCCGATCTCCGACTGACTCTCCATGGTAAAGTTGTAGTCGCCAAAATTGTCGGCCAGAAGTTTGCTGACGGTAATAGCGTCTGAGCCAACGACATCAGTGGATTTTTTGATTTTGACGATAAGGCGGTTACCGTCTTCCACCGGTTGCAGGTCGTAACCGCTAAGAACCTGGCGTACTTCACCAAGGGCAAAGGGCTTGTCCGCTTTATACTGCAGCATGGCACCACCGGCAAAATCAACGCCGAGGTTGCCCTTGCCGCGCATGAGCTGCATTCCGGCAACAAGGCCAAGGATAACGAGAACACCTGAGGCCATGAAGGTGAATTTGCGCAAAGCCATATAGTCAAGACTCGGCCTTTTGAAGACCTCGAAAAAGGATAAGGGCTTCAGGAGGTTTTTCTCATAGAGAAAGTCATAAACCAGGCGGGTGGCAAAGAGGGTGGTAAACAGGTTAAAGGTAACGCCGAGTGAAAGGGTTACGGCAAAACCCTTGATGGGCCCGGTACCAAAGAGAAAGAGGGCCATGGCGGTAATGAGGGTGGTAACCTGGGAATCGACAATGGTCCATAGGGCCTTGTCATAACCGCCCTCAACCCCGGACCTCGTCGATTTGCCAAGGGCGAACTCCTCCCTCATCCTCTCAAAAATGAGGACGTTGGAGTCAACGGCCATACCAATAGAAAGAATAATACCGGCAATGCCGGGCAGGGTCAGGGTCGCCTGCAGGGCGGCAAGACCGGTGAAGACAAAAAGAACGTTGAGCAGTAGGGCAAAAGTGGCAATGACTCCGGAGAGACGATAGTACAACACCATAAAGATAAGAACCATGGCTGTGCCGAGAAGGCCCGAGGCCACCCCTTTTCTGATGGAATCGTCGCCAAGGGAGGCGCCGACGGTCAACTCCTGGACGATGTCAACCGGAGCGGGCAGGGCACCAACTCGCAGGACAATGGCCAGGTCGTTGGCCTCTTCATAGGCGTATGAGCCGGTAATCATGGCGCTGCCGCCTAAAATTTTTGATTGGATATTGGGGGCTGAACGCACTACGCCGTCAAGAACAATGGCCAGCCGTTCATTAATATGCTTGCCGGTAACATCGCCGAACACTTTGGCGCCACGGCCGGTAAGGTCAAGGCTGACGTAGGGCTCGTTAAAGTTGCCGCCGATGCGGACTTGGGCATCCTTGACCATCTCGCCGGTCATCAGGACCTGGCTTTGGAGGAGAAGGGGAATGGCCCGTTCTATACCGGTTTCTTGGTCAATGGTTTTTTCAAAGTAGACCTCGGTGTCATCCGGCAGTTGATGTTTTAGGGCGGCATTGAGTATGGCGCGGTCCTGGCCCTGCTGCCACTTGCCGGCATTTACAGCCTGGTCGATGAGAGCGGGCAGGGTGGCGGTGCCGGGACCGTCGACCAGCTTGAATTCCAGCTGGGCGGTTTTGCCGATAAGGTCTTTAGCACGGCCCGGGTCCTTGACGCCGGGGAGCTGGACGATGACCTCATCCTTGCCCTGGCGAAGGATAACGGGTTCGGTGACACCGAACTGGTCAATACGATTCCTGATAATCTCCAGGGATTGGTTTACGGCATTATTATTGATAAATGTAACCCGCTCCTCGTTAAGGCTCAGGAGTATGCGGGGGAAGTCACCTTCCTCTTTGACCTCCATGGCCAGGTCGGGGAAGTCATCCTCCACCATGGTTTTGATCTCTGGAAGCGAACTTTTGTTGGGCAGGGTGAAGAGAACCTTGTGGGGATCGCCTGAGGCCATTTTGACCACAGTGATCTTCTTTTCTTTAAGTTGAGTCTTCAGGTCATCAGAGGCAAAGGTCAGGGCGTTTTCTATGGCCTTGTTGAGGTTGACCTTGAGGACAACATGCAAACCACCTTGAAGGTCAAGGCCCTGACGTAGGCCTTCCGGGGCCATATACTGCTTCCACCAGCCTGGCACGCCCGAATAAACAGAAGGCAGCAAAGTCACTGCAGAATAGGCAACAAGAAAGAAAAGAAGGATGAATTTCCACTTAAGACTCTTATTCATATAAAAACTCCATGAAAGGATGGCTGTCGCCTAGAGGTGCAAATATTCAGGCCTATGAATGCTGATGGCTGAAGACGTCGTCGAAACTCTTGTTGGTAACATAATTATTTGTCTAAAAATGTCGCGAGATTATACC
>JBFFIS010000158.1:0-6094 GCA_041556375.1 Desulfurivibrionaceae bacterium
CTATGAAAAGTTGGGAAGATTCTGGTCTTTAGCAGGTGGGTATGGAGCTCGGCAACGCCGTTTACCGAGTGACTGCCGATAATTGCCAAATGGGCCATCCGCACTCTTTTGCCATGCTCTTCGTCAATGATGGAAAGCTGCTTTATTTTCCCGGCATCACCGGGAAACTTTTCCGATACCAAAATGAGAAAACGTTTATTGATTTCGTAAATAATTTCCAGGTGCCGGGGTAGAACATTACCCACCAAATCCACAGACCAGGTTTCAAGGGCCTCGGGCATTAAGGTGTGATTCGTATAGCCAAAGGTCCTCACCGTAATATCCCAAGCCTGTTCCCAGTTGAGACACTCCTCATCAACAAGCAGGCGCATCAGTTCAGGAATGGCAATGGCTGGATGGGTGTCATTAAGCTGCACCGCAACTTTATCCGGGAAAAGACCAAAGGTGGCGTGTTTCTTCTTATAGCGCCGGAGGATGTCCTGAAAGGTGGCAGCCACGAAAAAATACTGCTGCTTAAAACGAAGTTCCTGGCCTTCCACCATGATATCTGACGGATAGAGGACCTTGGATATAGTTTCCGAGGAAACTTTGCTCTGGACGGCACTGATATATTTACCCTGATTAAAAAATCCCAGGTCAAGCTCACGGGATGCTTTGGCAGTCCAGAGTCGCATATTGATGACATGGTCGTTATTAAAACCAGGAACCAGCATATCACAGGCCATGGCCATCACATCTTCTGTGTCTGCCCACTTCGACCGATAACGTCCCTGGCTGTCAACATAGCTGTCAACCCTGCCATAAAAATGAACCGGATAGAGATACTGACTGCGCTGGAACTCCCAAGGGGTGCCATAACGAACCCAGTTGTCCGGGCTCTCCATCTGGAATCCGTCCAAGAGTTTTTGGTAAAAAAGTCCATACTCATAACGGATTCCATAGCCATAGGCAGGCACCTTCAGGGTGGCAATGGAATCAAGAAAACAGGAGGCCAGACGACCAAGACCGCCATTACCAAGGGCGGCGTCTTCCTCAAGGTCACGGATATCTTCAAGTTTATAGCCAAGCTCATGCATGGCCTCTGTGGCCTCGTCTAACAGACCGAGGTTGATCAAACTATTCCCCAGAGATCTGCCGACCAGAAACTCAAGGGAAAGATAGTAGACCCGCTTCTGGTGCTTGTCGTAGTACTGCTTCTGGGTATTAATCCACTTCTCCACCATGATATCACGCAGGGTATAGGCCAGCGCTTTATAGGTATCACGCGGGCCAGCCCGTTCGGGATCACGGCCCTGGAAACTTAAGAGGTGATGCTGCAGACATTTTTTGATATTTTCAGCGTTTGTTTCACCGAAAATATGCTCATAGAATTTTTCTTTTGCCTTCTTTTTCTTGCTCGAAGTTGCCATTATTTTCCCTGGTCAGGACATTGGTCCTTGTTGAGGACACAGACTCTTTTCATTCACATCGCACAGGCGATAGAGTCAGCTTACAATGAGGGCAAATTAGAGGTCAAACGATTATCCATCCAGGGGAATTAAGTTGTTTGTGCGCTGGCAGACAACCCGGACAAAAGACAATCTCTATTGCTTGTATGCCTTAAGCCACTCAAAGGCAGCAGCACGATCTTCGACCTCACCGGCCACCTGGGCCTGCTGCAAGGCATTGAGAATCTTTTTAAAGGAAGGGCCGGCGGCTAAACCAGCACCAATAAGATCATGGCCATTGAGAAGAGGCGGACCGGCCAGTAGAGGAGCAATATGGTCCTCCACCTGGCGATGAACTTGAGAAAACAGGCTGGCAAGTTCCTTTTCCATATCCTGAGGCTTTAACTCACCCTGACCGGCCAGACTGTCAGCCATGGCCAGCAGAAAAAGCCCTGGGAGTTCATCGCCCAGGCTTTTAGCCAAGCGCAAACAGGCCTTAGCCGACACCGGCCCCTGGCGCATAATATTACAGAGATGAAAGGGCCGCATATGCTGGGAGATAAAGAGCGACACCTTATGGATATCAAAATTGGTAAATCGTAATCGTTTTGCCATTTGAGTAAAAAGACGGGCGCCGACAAGATCATGCTGATAGAAGGTGATCCTGCCTTTTTTCGTAGCGAGTGTATGGGGCTTGCCTAGATCATGAAACAGAGCAGCCCACCGCAGCCAGCGCCGGCGCTTGCCACTGTCAAGATATGCTGCCAGTATCGCCTCTGAGTCGGGGAAATAGTGCCCTGGCTGGCTGATAATATCATCTATGGCCTGCAAGGCTGCAAGGTTATGGGCAAAGACATCAAGATGATGACTGGCTGGCTGCTCCACACCCATACCGCTCATTATTTCCGGGCAGACCTGGGCCAGGATGTCACTTTCAGCCATGGCCTGGACGATGCGAGAGGCTCGGGGACTGTCAAAGATGAGCTGCAGCTCGGTATTAATACGTTCTGCTGCCGGCCGGGCCAGAAGGCGCTTCTGCTCTTTAGCCAGCTCGACAAAAGCCGGGTCGAGCCTAAAACCTGTGGTGGCCTGCAAGCGGAAACCGCGGAGAATCCGAAGGGGATCATCCTCTAAGGCCTTGTCATACACGAGCCTAATGATTTGCTGAGCGAGGTCTGCCCGGCCGCCACAAGGATCGATGATACCATCTCCTCCCTGTGACCCCATGAGCCATTGCTTGAGGGAAACAGCCATGGCGTTCATGGTAAAATCCCGCTTGCGCAGATCGTCCTCAATGCCTGTGGTCTTATCTTTAAAAATAGCCAGATCGATGACATGCCCCTGACAGACAAGGCGGCCAACCTCTTCACCCTCATCAAGCACAATAAATCTACCAGGTAAAGTACGGGCCAAGTGGTGGCCAAAGACAAGGGCGTGGCGATCAATGGCAAGATCGATATCCAAAGCCTGGCGGCCCAAAAGTCGATCCCGAACCGCACCGCCCACCACATAGACCTGACGACCCATCACCTGGGCCTGCTCGTCAATTTTTTTCAGGATAGCGTGCACAGCTCACGACACCAAATTTAAAAGAATCTTCATAGTTATATTATAGCCCAGGACAGCGCTACACAGCAAACAAGGTTACGTTTTCACCTTGCCGCCCCAGGCCGTTCAAGGTATCTATCTATGGCTATCATCAAAGGAGAAACCATGCAACTGCGTACCCTGGCCATTAATGACATAGATTCCCAAGACGAGACCTACCTCCTGCAACCCATCCCCTGCCAGGAACCACCCCACACACTCATTGCTTCCATCAGAAGGGTTGGCATTCTCCATCCGCCCCTTGTCGACGAGGCTGAACCGGGGCGCTACCGGATCATGGCCGGCAGAAACAGGATTCTCGCCGCCCACAAGCTCCACCTCAGTGCCTGTGCCTGTCGGGTAGTGCCGTCGAGCTCCTCCCCTCTTGAAAGATTCACCCTTCTTCTCGAGGAAAAAATCACCTCGACACCACCCACCGTCGTTGAGCAGGCAATTTTCCTCAAAAAAGTCAGCTCCTGGATTGATATTGACGAGGCGGCACGCCGTTTTCTGCCCCTACTCGGTTTGGAGGCCCATCCCTCTCAGGCCCAGAAGCTTATCCGCTTAAACAACCTCGAAGAGGTCATTCTCGAGGCCATCCATCAGGGCAGTCTGGACTCCAAGGTGGCCTGGGAGCTGGAAAAACTCTCCTTTACCGACCGCATGGCCCTCTTTGAAATCATGATGACCCTGAAACTATCGGTGGGCAATCAAAAGAAGATAACCCTCATCAGCCGTGAGCTCGCCGTCCGGGCCAAGACAACTATTGCGGCATTTCTGGCAAGTGAAGAATGTCTGGCGATCCTTAACAGCAGCGCCATCAATCCCCCCCAAAAAACCGCTCATTTCATGAGCTGGCTTCAGAAAAAGCAGTTCCCCCGTCTTTCCGAGGCCGAGCAGGAGTTTAAAGATTTCTGCCGCTCCCTCTCGCTGCCGCCTGGGGCAACTGTCCAGCATTCCCCTTCGTTTGAGAAAGACGAGATATCCCTTACCCTTACCTTCAAAAACAGGGAAGCGTTAGTCAATGAGCTGCCGAAGCTGTCAACAATGGCGGCTAATAACAACTAACATGTCAATACGGCCGCAACACAGGGTGTTGGGCAATACAATAAGCAAAATTTCTCCCCAGCCGCCAATAACATAAGCCACTGCTAGATGCTGCCAAGAAATTAAGCCACTAGAACGGCGCCCCCATCCCCTCTCTTGGCAAAAAAATGTTTATTCCTTTTTGCAAATTGTCATATGATAGCTTATCACGCAAAGCCAAGAGCCGCCTTACATCCTTATCATCGCCGGAGGAGCCTCATCATGAAGAAAATTGTCTATTTTTTATTGATGCTTGTATTTTTCATTACCCCGGCAATTGCTGCGGCAGAGGGCTGGTCGGGCAATGTTAACGGCCTTTTGGGGCTAAAATTGCTTGATGATAGCGACTGGGGTGATTTCGATGACCAGACCGAAATTGGCGTCATGGCTGATTTCGGCATGGATTCATGGCCGTTACGCATGAGCGCCAATTTCCTCTATTCGAGCGACAGCACCTCCGACTATCACGACAATGAGGTTGGCGACACCTATTACTATACCTACTACGCCGAAGACGCCACCACAGTTGAGCTTAATCTTGGTGCAAAAAAAATCTGGAGCCCGGCCGAGAAATTCAACCTCTATGTAGCCGGGGGTGTCGCCGTCATCTATGGCGAAATGGAAATCACCCGGGCAAACAATCTTTCCGGCACCTACCGCGATTCTGACAGCGAGGATGACACCGGCCTTGGTGGTTGGGCTGCTATGGGTTGCTATGTCACCTTCTCCCGTCATCTCAATATAGGTATAGATCTACGTTACTCCACCGCTGAAATTGACATGTATAATGACGAGATTGATGCCGGCGGCGTCCACGTTGGCCTGCTGGTCGGTTATGCTTGGTAGATAGAGTCTTGCCCCCAAAGCCAAGAAGCTAGACTGCGCACACATGACATAAAAAAAGGGATGAGAGGCTAGCCTCTCATCCCTTTTTTCTACCCACACCCTAGACAAGCAACTAACTCTTAGGGCTGTCAGTTACAATCTGACGAGCTACCTGGCGCCGCAACTCATCTTTTTCATCGCGAACAAAGACGATAAAACCAATACCGATCAGCAGTAATGATCCAGACATGGCAAACGAGGTGGTAAAACTGCCAGAACTGACCTTAAGGGCTTGGGAGAACTTGCTCATAAAAAAACCGCCAATCCCCCAGGCCGTAAAGAGAATACCGTAATTCATACCAAAATGTTTCATGCCCCAGAGATCCTTGGTAAAGGCCGGGAACAGAGCAAGGTTGGCCCCGTAATTAAAACCGATACCCGTAGTTAAAATCACTAAAAACAGGGCGCTTGGCGCTTGGGCACCAATTACAGGTATGGCTATAAACATCAGCATGGCCTGCAGGGCAAAAACTCCGGCCAAGGTCCGGGATATTCCGACTTTATCGGAAAGATAGCCAGCGACAATCCTCCCACCGGCATTACCAATAGCCAGGATAGCTACAACCAAAAAGGCATTGCCCCCCATACTGCTCTTGGCCATACCGGCAACGCTACCGATAACCATCAGGCCAGCACCAGCACCAATGAAGTAAAGAAACCAGACCCGCCAGAAATCACCAGTCCGCATGACCTCCCTCGGTCGTAGGTTAACCTCCTCAAACATACTGCGAACTTCTTGGCATTTAGAAGTAGAGCAGCGTCTATCCTCAAAGCCCTTGGGACGATATCCCTCAGGAGGGTTTTGCAAGAACATGGAAAAGAGGCTGACGACAACCAAGAAGCCAATACCGAAAAAAAGCATGGTGCTGCTGAGCCCCCAGGCACCGAGAAGATACTGGGCTAGAGGGGCAATATAGACAGAGGCCAAGCCGAAACCGGAGACAACCACACCGGCTACCAGCCCGGATTTATTAGGGGGAAACCATTTTAGGGCTGGGGGAGTTGCTGAGGAATACCCAAAGGCGATGCCCATTCCAACCAAGATGCCAAAACCGATAATCCAACTCCAGTAGGCATTGCTCTGGGATATCCAAATAAAACCGAGACCC
>JBFFIS010000159.1:0-6086 GCA_041556375.1 Desulfurivibrionaceae bacterium
AAATCCCTCTGGGCAATATGCTTGGTCGCCTCATTCAGCTTCTCAACCGGCACCATATACTTCCTGATAAATACCATGCTGAGCAGCAGTACAATCCAGATTGACAACAGCACAACCAACGGAAAAATAGTTTTAAAATCCTCCATCGGCGCAAGCACGTCAGCCCTTTTCTGCCTGAGGATCACAATGAGGTTGGGCGAACGGAATCTGCCTTTCAGATAAAGGGGCCAAAAGCTGACAAGGAACTCACCGCTGTCATCGCTGTATTCAAACTGCCTGACGCCCTCGCCTCCTGAACGGAAGGCAATCTCCTGGAGTAGAGACGAATTGAGCGCGAACGAACTGACAAGAACATCGCGGCCCTGATCGAGAATGCTCAGCTCTGTCATCGAAGGCAGAATATTCTCATGGCCGATTCCCCAGAGGTAGGCGGTGTTGAGATGAGCGACCACAACGGAACCTTGGAGAGCCCCTTGCTCAACGGGAACGACCAGATAGACATCGGCCGGGCCGTCTTTTTGCTTTTTGACCAAGATCTGATTTTTACCATCTCTGCCAATGAAATTTTCAGTCACTTGAAGCTTGAGAGGCCCATTGCCCAAGAGCAAATGGCTGACGGCACCGTCCCGGCACAGATAAAGCGCCAGAATACGCTGACTGAGACGATCATCGAAAAATTTGTCCATTGTGGTCGGGATCGGCTTGCCACTGCTATTTTCCACCAAACCTGTGGCCATAAACTGCACATCGCTTTCCATGGATAAAAACCGCTCATATATACTCATACCATGGGCCTTGGACGACTGTTGCAGGCGCTCAAGGCTCTGGGTTTTGATCTGTTTGGTGACATGAAAAAAAGTAAGAAGCGTCAAGACAACAACGGGCAACAAGGCACAGCCGACAAAGAGAAAAAAAATCCTACGGGCGATCTTACTTTTCAGGAAGGCGGAATCAAGAGGTGAAAGTTTCATATTTATTCTCTTAATATTGTGAAACGAGGCCTATGTACGATCCATCATTGGCACGGACGATATCGTCTCGGCTGGCTGCGGCGGTAAAAGGTGCCTGGCTCTGACCGTCTTTACCCATGCTGTAGAGGTCATAATCCTGATTGACCGGCACCATGGAGTGGTCTTTGCGGAGCTGACCCTGCGGTGTCCCTGCCACGGGAAGGTACTGATAGGGATTGCCCCACGGATCGCGCATGGAATTCAGGCCGACTTCAGCCAGATTGTTGGGGTAGCGGTTATTGTCTTCATAAAACATGGTAATTTCCCGCGACAACAAGCGCAGTTCTTCCTTGACCCTGGCAGTCCGTGCCCGATCAACGTAACTAGAGAACAAAGGCGTGGCAATGCCTGCCAAAGTTGCAATAATGGCTACAACGATAAGGAGTTCAACAAGGGTAAAACCCCGGTCATAAATCACAAATTTTCGCCGAAATATGAAATTGTCGATCCAGGGAAGGAGATGTCCTTTCATAAAAATTTAAGAGACCGCAGAGCCAGATTTTTATCCGCTGTGAAGCACTAATTACCCCACCAAGCCATTGCCGTAGTCCCCGCGGACATACGGACAAAACCCTAACCAAACCAAACCCCAACATACAAACACATTATAGCCAAAATTCAAAGGGATATGATTTTGGCCAAGGGGTGCGCCCCAGCAAATAAAGTCAACTGTCCTTACAGGAGACATGACAGACTCCGGCCAAGGTTTCCTTGGTACAGGGGAAGTATCTCTTCTTCAGCCAAAAGGCGACAGTGACCAGGGAGATGAGCACCGGCACCTCCACCAGAGGGCCGATCACCGCGGCAAAGGCCTGGCCCGAATCAATGCCGAAGACGGCAATGGCCACGGCAATGGCCAACTCAAAATTATTGGAGGCAGCGGTAAAGGACAGGGTGGTGGCCTGTTCGTAGGTGGCGCCGACCTTCATCGCCATGAAGAAAGAGACCATGAACATCACCAGGAAATAGATGACCAGCGGCAGGGAGATACGCAGAACATCCAGGGGTAGCTCAACAATAAAGTCGCCCTTCAGGGAAAACATGACAACAATGGTAAAGAGCAGGAAAATCAGGGTAAAGGGGCTGAGTTTAGGAATGAGCTTGTCTTGATACCACTGGTCGCCCTTGGCCCTGAGGCCGATATAGCGGGTGGCCATGCCAGCCAGGAAGGGAATACCCAGATAGATCATCACCGATTGGGCGATGTCGGCCATGGAGATATCCACCACCGAGCCGCCAAGACCCAACATTTCCGGCAACAGGGTGATAAAGAACCAGGCATACACCGAGAAAAAGAGGACCTGAAAGATGGAGTTAAAGGCCACCAGGCCGGCGCAATATTCGGTATCGCCTTCAGCCAGATCGTTCCAGACGATGACCATGGCAATACAGCGAGCCAGGCCGATGAGGATCAAACCTACCATGTATTCATGCTGGTCGGAGAGAAAGGCGACGGCCAGGCCGAACATCAAAAGGGGGCCAATGAGCCAGTTCTGCACCAACGACAGAGTCAGCACCTTGCCATTGCGGAAGACCTCATGGAGCTTCTCGTAATGCACCTTGGCCAGGGGTGGGTACATCATCAAAATCAGGCCGATGGCAATGGGAATATTAGTGGAACCCACCTGCAGACCCTGGATGGCATTGGTGAGGGCCGGAGAGAGATAACCAACCATAATGCCGACAAACATGGCCAGAAATATCCACAGGGTCAGAAATCTATCGAGAAACGAAAGTCGCTTTACTACGGTCATGACAACCTCCTGCACCCAGACATATAACAGAGATTACCCTCGGCATAGCGGGGGAAACCAGACAAGCATTAGTCGCCAGAGGCGATACCTACAGCTTAGGGAGAGTGGGAGAACAGGTCAAGCGTTAAGAGGAGGTCGGCCTGCTGGCCATTCCTCATCAAGGCAAGATGGGTGGCGAGGCACCAGAGAAAAAAAGGCCGGCCAGGGCTCACCTGACCGGCCTCTAAAAACTTGAAAATCAACCTTCTACAACATTAATGCCCTCCAGGCGCCAGTCTTCACTGCCGGTGGGGCGGGCCCAGGTCCACTCTTCGGCAAACTTGACCGGTTCGGTCATGCTGCCCTCAAGCAGATCACCGCTTTTGTCATCAACAGTATAGTCGAGGAGGTTGGCGGTAAAAAGTACGGTGACAAAATCTTCACCGCCTTCACTGCCGGCAGCCACAGGCGCAACCTGGCGGATGGAGATGCTCTCCAGCTTATTGATCTGGCCACGGCTGGTCATGTCGGCAAAATGTTTCTCATATTCGCCGGCGAGCTGGCTGCCCAGCAGGTGGCCATAGGAGCTCAGGTCCCGCCGCATCCAGCCGGCCTGGACCTTGAAAAAAACGTCCGAGGCAACTTCAAGAAAATGCTGTTCATCAAAGCCTGGGTCATTCTGGCGGATCATGGCCAGGCCGTCAGCCAGTGGATCATGGGATGATGACGGTGACATACCAGGGGCTGTACCACCAAAAGGCTGCTGGCCCCGCGCCCCCTGGGAGAGGTTGCCCATGCGGCGGAAGAAGAAATAACCGAGACCGGCCAGGATCAAGATGGGCAGAATCCCCATGCCGTTGCCGCCCATGCCAAACATACTGCCAAACAGCATGCCGCCTAAAGCACCGCCCAGAAGACCGCCGGCCAGGCCGCGGCCGAAACCGGACTTCTGACTCGTGGTGGTTTGGCTTGGGGTCCGTGCGGTGGTCTGCCGGCTCGTAGTCGAACGACTAAAAGAGCGACCGCCGCCTCGTGAACGGGCATCGGCATAATCGGCCAGCAAACCAGCCTCAACAAAGCACAGGGAAAAGAGGATCAGGAAAAACGGGGTGAGACGACGAAGAACAACTAGCATGGGAAACTCCCTTTTATTGAATATTTCACAAAAAACTGCACATCCTTTGCTGTTTAGCAGCCCTAGGCCTCCTTGTCATGCTATATCAGAAGACTGGCCTCCTTCACAGGCGATGGCGGACAACAACAGCTAAGCCTGGTGAACCCAGCCCTCGAGGCGGGCAGAAACTGGGCCTTATCATACTCTGTCGCCAGGCAGCGCCAAAGCGATTACTTGTCATTGCTCACAATCATGCCATACTGAGGTATAAGCTTGATCTTTTTAGGGCAACCTTCAGATCAAAATTTCACCTTTAGCACTCCCATCTGTCAGCAGGAGGTCTCAGAGATGAATGTCGGTATTATCGGTGCAGGTCGTCATGGCAGCAGGTACGCCAATCATATCATCCAGGATGTAGTAGGGCTCAAGCTCACTGCCATCAGCAGGCGCTCCCCGCAGGGAGCAGCGCAGGCGGCAAAATGGGGAGTGCGCTGGCATGCGGATTGGCAGGAGCTTGTCAGGGACCCGGCCGTCGAAGCGGTCATAGCAGTGACAACGCCCAATCTTAACGGGGCGATCGCCGTACGGTGTATTGAAGAGCATAAACCGCTCCTGGTTGAAAAACCTCTGGCCGTAACCAGCCATAAGGCCGCAGAAATAGTCCGGCAATGCCGGGAGGCCAATGTGCCGCTCACCGTGGGTCACACCCTGCGCTATAATGCTACGATCAAAAGCCTGAAAGAGCTGTTAGGGCGGGCCGGGGAGCTGTACACCTTTCGCGCCTGTCATCGCCTGGAGCAGACACCCCATAGCTGGCTCGATGTTCCGGAAATTGCCGGCGCCGGGGTCACCCTGCACACGGCCGTGCATGTCTTTGATGCCCTGCGCTACATCACCGGTCAGGAGGTCAAACGCGTCAGGGCCTCAAGCTATTGCCGCCATAGCAGCAAACTGGAAGATGTCCTCCTTGCCGAACTAGAGATGGAAGACGGCCTGGTTGGCACGGTGGACGCCAGCAAGGTTGGACCGGCACGCTCTGGCCTTTTTGAATTTGTCGGTGCCCAGGGCCAACTCCAGGGCGACCAGGTCCATGGCACTATCGAATTTATTCATAATGCCACGCTAGAATCCCTGGGCAAAAACGAGGCCGTATCCACCCTGGTACCCTTCCTAGACGACTGGCATCAATTTTTAAGCGGCCAGGGCGTCAACCCTATTTCCGGGGAGGATGGCTTGGCAGCCGTGCATATCTGCGAGGCCTGTTTGACTTCAGCCCGCCAAGATGGCTGGGTAACCCTGGAACCTTTGGTGATATAAAAAGGCATTTAACCCCGGTTTTTTTTATGGGCCGTACCGCCCGCCACCATACGCCCCCCCCGCTATGGCTTATTAAGTCCAGCAACAACAAGAAAAACTGTCACCCTAAAAAAAACACAACACTTTCGATATTTATGCTTGCCTATTTCACAGACAACGAGTAGAGTTGATTCTTGTTATAGTTGGACAAAGGCATATGCAGGAAATAAATTACATTTCCCAACCGCCTACACCTCTCCTCGAAAGCGATTCCTTATCACTGATATCGCCGTTCGCGGCATGGACGTGTCTGGAATTATCCATGTGATCAACTTCAATATACCCGCACCGGCGTCACTGTAGACCACCGGATTAGCCCCTACCGGCAAGGCATAAGCCACCCCGGCAACGACTAGATATTTCGGCACTGAGCGCTCTGATGTGCCAAGAGATGGTTTACAAAAAAAAAGATTCCGAGCATAAAGGCCCCCTAAGGATACTAACAAAATCCCATGACAATCAGGTCGCGGTCTTTTTGGGCGATGTATAACATATAAATTCAGTTTTAGTGGCCCTGCACAAAGGTAGGGCCAACAATAGTTGTGATGTAGCAGGTTGCATAAACGTAGCAACTTGATGAAGCAGCGACTTATAGTTTTGGCAACAAAACTAGTACCGGGTCGAACTTTAGTCCGGCTCATTTAAAAAGTGGTTCCCATAGGAACCCAGCACAAAGGAGTAGTACAAGATGGCAGAAGGAACAGTTAAATGGTTTAATGATGCAAAAGGTTTCGGTTTTATTGAGCAGGACGGCGGCAACGATGTATTCGTTCACCACAGCGCAATTCAGGCCGATGGCTTCAAAACTCTGCAGGAAGGCGCCCGGGTTTCCTTCGACATCGTCGATGGCCCCAAAGGCCCTGCAGCAGAGAA
>JBFFIS010000160.1:0-6085 GCA_041556375.1 Desulfurivibrionaceae bacterium
ACCCGGATCATCCGCTGGCTCAACCGTTCGATCACCACAGTGGGCATCACCTCCCAAGACGACATCAGCAAACTGGCGGCGTCCTTATTATGACCTCCCGGGTCCTCATCCTCGATGGTCACTGGAACAAGACAGTGGCTGCCATCCGGGCTCTGGCCGGCCAAGGCATCGAGATGACGGTGGGAGAATCAAGCGCCCTGGCAGCAGGCCTTCTAAGCCGCTACCCAAAACGCCGCTTCACCTACCCTGCTCCCTTAGCACATCCCGAGGCCTTCCTTGCCGCTGTCGAACGCGAGATCACAACCACTAACTACGATGTCCTGATGCCCATGGAGCTCAGCACCCTGCTGTTGATCTCTCAAGAGCGCCAGCGTTTCAGCAAACATGTCCGTCTGCCCTTTGCTCCCCATGACATTCTCCTGCGGGCGGCCGGTAAAATCACGACAAGCAAAGCCGCCATTGAGGCTGGCCTTACAACGCCGCAAAGCCAGACCATTACTGCTGACACCAAGGCCGACCTGCTTGCTGAAACTCTTGGCCTGCCCCTGGTCTTAAAACCTGACATGGGCGAGGGGGGGCGCGGACTTTTCTACTGCCATACCCTGCCTGAGCTGCACAGCGCCCTTGAAAAAATCAACCAAAACGGCCAGGCCTATCTGGCCCAGGAGATGGTGGCGTCAGAAGGATACGGTCTTGGTGTCTCGATACTCATGGATGACGACCAAAACGTCTTGGCCTCCTTTACCCATAAACGTCTCCGGGAATATCCCATCCAGGGCGGCCCCAGCTCACTGCGCCAAGCCGTTCACCATGACCAGGCAGAAAAAGACGCTGTCACCCTGCTCAAAAAAATGAAATGGCAGGGGGTGGCCATGGTGGAGTTCAAGGTTGACCCCCATAGCGACAGGGCCTTTTTTTTGGAGATTAACCCCCGCTTCTGGGGCTCACTGCCCCTGGCCATCAAGGCTGGTGTCAATTTCCCGGTATTACTCTATAAATGGGCCGTGGGCCAGGGTGTGAGCCGACCGGTGAGCCGCAGCGGCACCAAGATGCGTAATCTCCTGCCCGGCGACCTCCTCCACCTTCTCGCCAAGCGCGGCCGGGTGGCTGGTGATTTCTGGGATCTTTCCATCAGCGATGACCTGCTCAGCCTCGGCGATCCCGGTCCGGCCCTGGGCCGCATTATCTCCCCTTTGGTTGCACTCTGGGACCCCCAGCTCAAATCCGTGTTCAAAAAAAGAGCGTAATCGATACTATGGTGAAGCAATGACAGCGACGATCAGACTTTCCTGCCTCCTTCTGCTGATAATGCCAGTTGCCAGTGCCTGCCAAGGCCAGAGCCACCTCAAGGCTTTCAGCACCGATGGCTGCAGCAGTTTCCCCAATGGCACCCTGTCCCATAAAGAGCTGTGGCTCCAATGCTGCACCGAACACGACCGCACCTACTGGCAGGGCGGCACCTATACCGAGCGCCTTGAGGCTGACAAAGAACTGCGTGAATGTGTGGCCCAGGTCGGCGAACCTGACATCGCCAACCTGATGCTCGGCGGCGTCCGGGTAGGCGGCACCCCCATCCTGCCCACCCGCTTCAGATGGGGCTATGGCTGGGACTATCCCCGCTGGTATGGCCCTCTTTCCCAAGAGGAAAAAGAGATGGTCAACAATGCCATCCAGGCAGAGTAGTAACAGATGAAACATCAGCTTCTGTTTTCTGCCAAATGCCCTATTAGGGGAGAAATAAAGTTCCGGCAAGAAGGCTGACCGACAAAATATTCTTTACAATGGCGTCCGCCAAGAGGATGATTAAAAGATAATACTTTCCAATGAATTAAGGTACCATCTGGGGGATGACAGATAATGGATCATATTCTTTTAGTTGAAGATAGCCCGACCATGGGCCAGCTCGTCAAGAATAAGATAGAATCGGAGCTCAACCTGCCAGTTTACTGGACAAAAACTCTGGCTGAAACGACTGATCTGCTCAGCACCCAGCAAAAAGAGTTTACCATCGCCATTCTCGACTTTACCCTGCCCGACTCGCATCAGGGTGAGATCCTCGACGTTGCTCTGCAGTACAGCCTCCCCGCCATTGTTTTCACCAGCAGTTTTGACGAAAAGGTCCGTGAACTCATCTGGTCGAAAAAGGTTACCGACTATATTGCCAAAAACGATCCCAACAGTCTCGATTATCTCATAGGCACGATCAAACGCCTGCTCTGCAACCCCCAGACCAAGATCCTGGTTGTCGACGACTCGCCCTTTTTCATCAAATTTCTCTCCGGCCTTCTCAGCGTCCAGCAATTCCAGATTCTCACCGCCACCCGGGGTAAAGAGGCGCTCACCATTCTCGATGAGCACCCGGACATCAAACTCGTTCTTGTTGACTTTAATATGCCCCTGATGGAGGGCGATGTTCTCTGCCAAGAGATCAGAAGAAAATACAAAAAGGAGGATATGGCCATTATCGGCATCTCGGCCGCCGGTGATAAGACCATGGCGGCCCGCTTCATTAAGGCCGGGGCCAATGATTTTATTGTTAAAAAATCATTCATCGTTGAAGAATTTTACTGCCGTATCAATCAATGCCTGGAAAATATCGATCTCATCCAGCTCACCCGTGAAGCGGCGATAAAGGATTTTCTCACCGGCCTTTACAACCGCCGTTATTTCTTCGATGCCGGCCGCAAACTCCTGGCCAGCGCCAAGCGTAAGGATATCAGTCTGGCCTGCGCCATGATTGACATCGACTTTTTCAAGAAGGTCAATGACCAGCATGGTCACGATATTGGCGATCAGGTTTTGCAACATGTCGCCACCCTGCTTGAAACGAGAATGCGCCAATCTGATATCGTCGCCCGTTTCGGCGGTGAAGAATTCTGCATCTTGGCCGTCAACCTGCAGCGCCCGGATGCCGAACACGTCTTTGATGACCTGCGGCAATACATCCAGGACACTCCCTTCTCTTTACATGGCGGCCAGGAAGAGCTGCAGATAACAGTCAGCATTGGGGTCCATACTGAGACAGAAGCAAACCTTGACGGCATGATCGTTGAAGCTGACACCGCCTTATACCGGGCCAAGGAAAAGGGCCGTAACCGGGTGGCATTTTCCGCGTCCTGAGTTATTATCCGCTTTATGGCCGCTAAAAAAACACCTGTTAAAAACTGTATTACCATCGACTGGGAGGACTGGTTCCATATCTGTGAGGTGGACCACCTTCTGCCCCGCCACAAGTGGGACAGCTATCCCTCCATCCTGGCCGAGGCCACCGATGCTCTTCTCGCCTTCCTGGCCGCCAGAAAAACCCGGGCCACTTTTTTCATCCTGGGCTACTGTGCCCGCCGCCACCCCCACCTGGTCGAACGGATTGCCAAGGCCGGCCATGAGATCGCCTACCACACCGACAATCACCAACTGCTCTACGACCACTCGGCCCAAGACTTCCAGAAGGATCTTGAGGTTGGCTGCTCACTGCTTTCTGAAATATGCGACCGGCCCATCAAAGGCTTCCGGGCCCCACAATGGTCACTCAACCAAAAGACACCCTGGGCCCTTGACCTCCTTTTAAAAAACGGTTTCAGCTACGATTCCAGCCACGCCCCCATGGCCATTATCGGTGACCCCGCTTTTCCCGAGGTCGCCCACCGCCTGTCCAGCCCCACCGTGCCGGGAGAAATATGGGAATTGCCGCCCATGGTCCTGAATATGGCTGGCCTCAAGGTGCCGGCCGCCGGAGGCTGGGGCCTAAGGACCTGGCCGATGGCGATGATTTACCGCAAGGTCCAGGCCTTAAACCAAAAAGGCTCTCCTGCCACCTTCTTCCTCCACCCGGTTGATTTCACCAACCATCGCTATGAGCACTCATTACCCCTTGTCAAAAGAGCAGTTCTCACCTATGGTTTGCGAAGGCCCGTCCGGAGCCTTGAGCTCCTCATGGACCGCTTTGAACTCACCGCCATTGAAGACTGCCTGGAAACACTAAAATCATGACCCTTGCCCCGCGGCCATTTAGCCTTATTCTGCTCATCCCCCTCCTTGTGCTGGTCTTTGGCCTCTCTGCCTGCAAGACACGACGGTTGCCATTTGACCAGTCCCCAGATATCCACATCAACTGGGTCAAGGAAACCCCGGAAAGCCTTCTAGCATCGATGCAGAACAGGGCAGACATCCTCAACACCTTTACCGCTTATTTCCAGATCAGCATGGATCCGCCGCCAGCGAAAATGCCCTCCTCCTTTTCCGGCATTCTCTACCTCAGCAAAAACGGCGAAAAGACCCGCCTGCGCATCAAGGCCTTTCATCTCTTTGGTACCATCCTCTTTGACATGGTGGCCCAGGAGGGTACTACCAAGGTCTATATCCCTTCCAAGCAGACGCTTTATGTCGGTTCAATGGATAAAAAACAGCACGAACAGGCCCAAGGGCCCCAGGAGATCTTCTCATCGCTGATGGTTGATTTTGCCAACCTCCACGTCATGCCTGGCAGCAGCCTCAGTATCAGAAGCGACAAGGTCAAAGTACTGCTTGTTGACGGCGAGATGTGGTTAGACAAGCGAACCGGACAGATCCTTTCCCTGAAGGACAAAGACAAGACAATCACCTACAGCGATTACCAAAAACTCAGTCCCGATCAGCCAGCCGTACCCACCGACATACAGCTAGCCACAGAGCAGGGCAAAGCCCGCTGCCAGCTCAAAGAGATCACCATCTACGAAACCATGGGCCAGGAGAATTTCGATCTCTCCAGCTACCAGGTCAATGAAACCAAGGCCCTTTCAGAAGCGGGCCAGGAATAATTCATATCTTTCAATCGAGGTCAGAGGTAAAGCCCGAGCATAACAGCGGTTGCACGATGCTGTTCTCAGGCCTCAAAAAAAGGAGCAGACAATGAAAATTGTGCGCAATATCAGTGGTGCTTTCACCGGAGGGGCCTTAGGGGCACTTCTTGACAGTTTCAACATTTGGGCCATGGGTCAGGTCGGCATATCAGATTTCATCGGCATTACCATGAAACCGGCATTCACCGCGCCATGGGCCTACAAGCGCATGATATGGGGCGGCATCTGGATGCTTCTTCTCCTTCTGCCTATTCTCAGAAACCGTATTATCCTGCGGGGCATGCTTTTTAGCCTTGTGCCCTCTGCCATGATGCTCTTTGTTGTCCTGCCTAATATGGGTAAAGGGTTTTACGGCCTCGGTTTCGGGACCTTAATGCCTGTGGTCGTCATTTGCCTCAACTTCATCTATGGCGCCTTTGCCTCTTTCTGGTACTCGCAGGCAAAAAACTAGCTGCTTACCACGACAAAAACGGCAGATCAAAAACTGCGTCAGTACATCGTAGACGCCCTGACTGACAGTTTTACCATCTATACCTGAAGCAGATACCTGCCTTGGCATGTTTACTTGGCACAAGCAGCAAGCCACCACTTACGGCACCGTGATCATAAGGAGCAGGCCAGATAAGGAGATAGTGACTTCTTCTTGTCCGCCTGCCCTTCCCCGCCTTACTCAAAACAGCTCTCAGGCACTGACGTCGACCAATGAGCCTCCGAGCTCGCTTATTCTGGCATCGATCATTTCCAGGGTCTTTTCATAGGTCTGATAGCTGATTTCAGGCAGCTTACCGCCCCAGACCTCTTCGGCCTGTGCAAAGCCCTGCTGGACACCTTCGCGCCCGGCCTGCAAACGCTCGAGATCATCACCGGCGCCGGACAGGACAAATTCGGCAATACGCTCAGCGGTCTGGGTCACCCCGAAATAACCATCCTCGGCAATGAGCACCTGGGCCTCTTCAGGGCTGAGCTCGGTGAGCGGCTTACCATTATACTCCATGGCCTCAAGATCCAAACCCTCGCCAACGGTCTGCTGCTCGACGCCGGACTGGGTTGTAAAACTGTCCTTGGCCTCACTCTTGACCACCAACAGAAATTCGACCAATTTTGCCTTCATGGAAAGTCTAACATCCACGTCAGCAACCTTGTCGGGCTTATGCTCACCCTTGTCCTTGGCGGCCCCTGCCTTGGCAAATTTTTCCGGCACTGCTTTAAATTGTTGCCCCTGAATTTTAGTTTTGCCGATGTCGACC
>JBFFIS010000161.1:0-6075 GCA_041556375.1 Desulfurivibrionaceae bacterium
AAAATATGTTCATAGTTTCTCAGACGGCCGTAGTGTCGCAAAAACATTTTCCGCCGCGATTGCCAGACGTTCATCGGCGGAGCCTTGTGGCTGCACTGACCTGAGTGACATGTGCAATAGTGTCTCTGCTGTGCAGCGTCTTATTGACAACGCCTATCCCGACAAGCATTTTGGTAACGGTGGTGCGCTGCGGCAATGATGCTTTGTAAATTCCGGGGCACGATATTCAATTTAAACGCGAATATCCCTGCGCAACCCCACAGATTATTTCGCTGACATTGCCACCCCCAACCTCAGCAATTTATTGACTCAGCTCGGGTTGAGATTACTACTGTGAATGTCAGACTTAATTCACTGGCCATGCATAGTGGGACGTTTTCTCAGGTCGTGCACGCCTTGAAGGTTATTCAGAGTGACTACTCAGAAAAGCTCGATGTGGAACGATTAGTTGGTACAGCACGCATGAGCGCCTCTGCATTTCACCGGGCCTTTAGGGAGATTACCTCGGACTCCCCCATGCAGCACCTGAAAAAGATCAGGCAGGCAAAGGCGCGGGAGCTCATGGTCCAGGGGAACATGAAGGCCTACCTTGCCGCAGACCAGGTCGGCTATGAAAGCTCCTCCCTGTTCCGCAGGGAACTCAAACGCTACTATGGCCAAAGTCCGGCTGCAATGATGCGCGAGATACGTGCGACATAAGGAGGCGTCGGGGCATGGTGGTGGAAGATCGTTTCAGATGATGACACGTGTATTGCCTGCGGCTTCTGCTCGGATATCTGCCCTTGTGGTAACGGGGTACAGCAACCTTTCAGGGCAGGATTCGCAGAGTTTTCGAAAATAGACTCAACCACTTGCAACCGGCCAGATATAAAAGTTTTTTTCTCGTTTGTAGCCGACTCCGAGGGCGCCTTTGTCGAGATAAAGTGCCCAGGCCCAGTCGGTCTCGAAAAAGCTGGTCGTTGATGACCAGTAAATATCCTTTAGATTCGTAAATGGGTGGCTGACAGGAAGAGCTGGGCTGTGTTGTGAGCAATCGACAAGCGACTCAAGTTCATTGATATTTGGTAAGCGCCAGCCCTGTCGGCCGCCGACTTCACGAGCGTTTAGTTTTGCTACTTCCGCCAAGGCATCTGGCCAACTGACCGGCATGCCGGAGAGATCGGCATCGCATAGCCAGGTGAGGCCGGTGAGTTGATCAATAACCTCGCTGCCTTTAATGGCAAACCTCTCACCGGGGAAATTAATACCATGGCAAAATTCCCCATCTTGGCCACTCCCTATGCAGGGAATTTCTTCACCCATTGTGTTGTAACATTTGCTTTGGCCCGTCTTCTGTATGCTCTGGTTGCCGGTGCCGCGAACCGGCCACAGCAGATAGTATTGGTCTTTTCGGCCATAAAACATTCGGGCTCCTTCCATGTGAATATACCAGGCGTAGGCCGTATTGATGGCGGCGCTGGTAGAGGTCCAGTACCATCCTAGAAAAAAGTTTTTAAAGGGATGGTTTAAGGGCAGTGATGGCTTTTTTGTCTCATAACTCATCAGACTGTGCATTTCCCGACGATTGGGCAGGCGCCAGTCGCTGAAGCCAAATGCCTCTTCGCGGTTCATTTCTTTTATGAGATCAAGAGCTTCCTGCCAGGTAAGGGGAAAGTCATTGATGTTGGCATTTATAGGCCAAGTGAGGCTGGTTAGCAGGTCCAGTACCGTTGACCCCATTACTTCAAATCGTGGTTCCGGCCAGGTGACACCAAAACGAAATTCTCCATCCTGACTAGAGTCTTCGCAGGCAATCTTCTGCCCGTAAGTGTCGTAGCAGTCTGTTTGTCCGGTTTGAATGGGTGGATGCAATTGCATGTTGTTCGCTCGTGCTTAAACCTGGCGATGCGTCGCTAGTGCCCCGTTGAATGACTGTCTGTTATGAATCCCAGTAGGACTATGAAGGGGTTTAATGTCGAAATTGCCACCCAGCGTTTTATTTAAAAAGTGGCAGGGTCTTCAGGGGGAAGCTTAGATTCGTCGTAGGGCAATACTCCTATGCGCGTGAGAAATGTTTCTATCATGCTGACAAACTTGTCTTTGCCGCTGGTGATATTTTCGTCCATCAAGGCCTTATCAACGAGATCCTGAATTTTAGGAATATCCAGGGAGCTGTCAATAACTCCGTTCTTTTTCAAAACGTGAAAAACGTACCTTTCGTTTTCCAGGTTTTCTTCTGAAAAATCATTCGGCATATACGCTGGCTCTGTGAGAATAAGCCAACGCATCCCGGAGAGAAGTGCATCATAAATTGTCGCGATCCCAGAGGGTATTTTCTCCTCACGTAACCTCCTCATGCCGCAACGCCAGTGCAGTCTGGCCCTGATCAGCAATATTTCTTCATGGGATAGATCTTGTTCTTTGATCAGACCGAAATGAGGGCTCATAATTAGCTTTGTCCTATAAAATAAAAAGGGTTGGATTTATTTTATCCTACCTGAAAACAACAGGTTTGTTTGGATAAATAAAGGGTCAGGTCTTGGTCTATAAGTTTTCAGTGACACCTTTGTGGTCTATCTTAAACAATTTCACCCACAGTCGTAAGATTGCCCCAGTTAAAATCTAATTTCCTCAACTCACCCTAGATTGAGGTTACTGCTTTAATTCAGCAGCTATAGTTTAGCGCTGTTTGAACTCTTCCTTGCGTAGGCCATATTTGGTCATCAATTTATGGAGCTGGCGGCTGCTGATGCCGGCAGCTTCAGCACTTTTCTTTATTTTGCCTCGGTTGTCATCGAGGGTCTCCTTGAGATAGCAGCGCTCCACCTCCTCCACGGCCCGGCGCCGGACCTCGGCCAGGCTGAGCTTGGTGTCCATGGTTACCCTGGGCACGGCATCCTGGGCGGCAAAGAGTTCGGCCGGGAAGCTTTCCGGTACCATCATGGCCGATCTCTCCAGAATGTAGGCCCGTTCCATGATGTTTTCCAGCTCTCTGATGTTGCCTGGCCAGGAATAGTTGAGCAGGGCCTGGGTGACCTGGGGGTGGATGTCGTAGATCTCCTTGCTGTGAAATTTGTTGAGCTGGTTGATGAAAAATTCCACCAGGCGCGGGATGTCTTCCTTTCTCTGTCGTAAGGGCGGCAGTTCAATGGGAAAGACGTTGAGTCGGTAGTAGAGGTCGCTGCGGAAGGTGTGCTCGTCGCAGAGCTTCTTGAGGTCGACATTGGTGGCCGCTATGATTCTGACATTGGCCTGAATGTCCTCCTCGCCGCCCACTCTCTGAAAGACGCCATCCTGGAGGACCTGCAGGAGCTTGATCTGTGCCGCGGGGGTGATGGTGGCAATTTCATCAAGAAAAATAGTGCCACCCTGGGCAATCTCGAATTTGCCCAGTTTTCTTTTGATGGCGCCGGTAAAGGCACCTTTCTCATGGCCAAATAGTTCGCTCTCAAGCAGGGTGTCGGGGATGGCGCCGCAGTGGACGTTGATAAACTGGGCGTCTTTTCTGTTGCTGTGCTTGTGGATGACCTTAGCAAGCACCCCCTTGCCTGTGCCGGTTTCACCGGTGAGCAGCACCGTGCTCCTGGTGGGCGACACCGAGCGGACATCGGCAAAGACCTTTTTCATGGCCGGGCATTTGGTCTGCACTATATCCAGGGACTCCTGGTCCCAGAACTCTTCCCGGAGATAATCAAGCTCTGTCTGCACCTTTTGCGATTGGCGCAGGCTGGCGGCCACCAGCCTGATCTCGTCGGCAATGATGGGGTAGGCTATGTAGTCGCCTGCCCCCTGCTTGACGGCCTGCACCGCCTCGCGCAGTCTTTCCTGGCTGGTCATGATGACGATTTCCAGGCTGGGGGCGACAATCCACAGGGATTGGAAGACCGCCTTGTAGCCACTGGCGAGAGCGGCATCGCGCAGAATGTCAATGTCGATGAAGACCAGATCGCCCCCCCATGACTTCAGGCTGTCAATGCCCTCCAGGAGCGAGGAGACCTGGAAGAGTTGGCAGTCGCCGGCGCAGCTCTCCCTAAAGGTGGCGGTGATGTCCTCGTCTCTGCTGATCAGTAAGATGTTTTCCATAATTTTTCTGTTTGCACTGGCTGCGTTTGGTGTGATCTTGGTGCCAAAGAAGAACTGCTAGTTCCTCTTCTTTTGATGGCGGAACTCTGGGTTCTCTTTTTGCTCTTTTCCCTTGCTGTCTGGCCTTTCTGGCTGGCCTTGTTTTTCCTGTATCATGAAATAATGGTGTCGACAATAAAAAGAGGAATTTAAAGTTCCTTTTTTTGTCGGGCAGGGTGTTGAAAGCCCTTGGAAACAGGGAACTTCAGTTTGGCATCTGTTTTGCTAAGGCTTTTTTTGAAATTTGATTTGGCCCCCCTGGCAGCTTAACAGGTGGGCCTTTCACTAGGTTGGCACGGAGATAACAGATCTCCCCAGGTAAGATGAGCGAGGTATGAGGATGGCAAAAGTATTGGTTGTCGGCGCCGGTGGTGTCGGTCGGGTTGTGGCCCATAAATGCGCCCAGGTGCGCGACGTATTTTCCGATATTGTCCTGGCCAGTAGGACCCTGGCCCGGTGCGAGCAGATTCAAGAGGAGATAAGGGCCAAGGGCCTGGGCGATATTGCTATCCGCCAGGTGGATGCCGATAATGTTCCTGAGCTTGTCTCCCTGATTAACGAGGTCAAGCCGCAGCTGCTGATCAACGTCGCCTTGCCTTACCAGGATCTCACCATTATGGAGGCCTGCCTGCAGACCGGTGTTCATTATCTCGATACCGCCAATTACGAGCATCCTGATACGGCTCATTTTGAGTACAAGGAGCAGTGGGCCCTTCATGACCGCTTCAAAGAGGCCGGCCTCATGGCCCTCTTGGGGAGCGGCTTTGACCCTGGCGTTACCAATGTCTTTTGCGCCTACGCCCAGCAGAACCTCTTTGACGATATCCACTATATCGACATCCTTGACTGTAATGCCGGCGACCATGGCTATCCCTTTGCCACCAACTTCAATCCGGAGATCAATATCCGTGAGGTCACAGCCAAGGGCCGCTACTGGCAGGAGGGCCAGTGGCTGGAGACCGAGCCGCTCAGTGTCCGTATCGATCACGACTACCCCGAGGTCGGCGTCAAGCCAAGCTATCTTTTGTACCACGAGGAGATGGAGTCCCTGGTTAAGCATATTAAGGGCCTGAAGCGTATCCGTTTCTTCATGACCTTCGGCGACTCCTACCTTACCCATCTTAAGGTTCTCCAAAATGTTGGTATGACCAGGATTGACGAGGTGGAGCATGACGGCCACAAGATCGTTCCCCTGCAGTTCTTGAAGACCTTGCTGCCCGACCCGGCCTCCCTGGGGCCACGGACCAAGGGCAAGACCAATATCGGCTGCCTGATTAAGGGCGTCAAGGATGGCAAACCCCGTCAGGTCTACATCTATAACGTCTGCGATCATGAGGAGTGCTGGGCTGAGGTGAACTCCCAGGCCGTGAGCTACACCACCGGCGTGCCGGCCATGATCGGCGCCATGATGATGCTTGAGCAGAAATGGCAGGGCACCGGTGTCTTTAATATGGAGGAGTTTTCAGCCGCCCCCTTTATGGAGGCCCTTAACAACCATGGTCTGCCCTGGACCATTTTGGAGATGGATGCTGAAGATGCCTGAGTTGGCCCGACCATACCAGGAGCTCGTCCCCAGCCCCTGTTTTGTTCTGGAGGAGGAGCGACTGCTGGCCAATCTGGAGATCCTTGCCGATGTCCAGACCCAAAGCGGCGCCAAGATCCTTCTGGCCCTGAAGGCCTTTGCCATGTTCAGCGTTTTTGACCAGGTGGGCGCCTATCTCTGCGGCGCTGCGGCCAGCGGCCTCAATGAGGCCCGCCTGGCCCGGCAGGAGATGGGCAAGGAGGTGCATACCTTTAATCCGGCCATCAAGGACAGGGATTTTCAGGAACTGGCCGAGTTGTCCGACCACCTGATCTTTAACTCCTTTTCCCAGTGGCAGCGCTATCGCCACAGGGCCGCCGACTATCCCCAGACCCGTTTCGGCATGCGGATCAACCCCTGCCACAGCGAAGGGGCAGTGGCCATCTACGACC
>JBFFIS010000162.1:0-6064 GCA_041556375.1 Desulfurivibrionaceae bacterium
CAGGGAGGTTCGTAGTTGCTGAATATGCGCTGAGGTAGAGGACTACTAAACCATTTCGCCTTGGCCCTTGTCAATCCTGATATTGCCAAAAAGCAGCGAGAATGATGGCCGGCTAAAAAAGCTTCAGGGGGCGTGGTCTGGACCTCTAGCCATAGTTTGGCAGCTTTAGTCCTCCATCTTCACTATCTTCTCCTGGCGGCAGTAATACTCCACCAGTTGCCGGAAAAGATCATCGCGGCCGGCATAGATGCGGTTGTTGCTGTTTAAAAGCTGCTGAAGGGCCTTGGCATAGCCGTCAACGCCGATGATGTTCTTGTAGATGGGGATCTTGCGGTGGCTGCCGTTTAGCAAGGTGTCCATGTAGCGGTTGACGTTGGCCCAGTAGACATGGTTGTTGCCGAAATGGGCGTTTTCCCGCTTGGCAGCCGATATCTTCTTGTCCATCATGGCATGGAGTTCTTTGTTGAAAATAAACTCGTAAATAGCGCCGGCGATCTGGGTCGGCCCCTGGGACGAGGTTCCGACACTCTTGTATCCCCCTGAGTTGGTGGTCACTGTCACCAGCATGGTGATGGTTTTATCCTCGTAGTTGTCGCGATCATGGTAGGGATTGAAATGGCTGATAAACAGGGCACTCTTGCCCTCGGGCGCCGTGCCAGTCTTGCCGGAAACCAGGTTCTTGAAATGTTTAAAGGTATGTTTCATCGATGAGGCCGTGCCGCGGTTACAGACCTCATACATGGCTAACATTTCATTATCCCGTTCCACCTTGGAGTCAAAGAGGGGAATGCTGATATTGGCAGGGTCTGTGGCCCGGCTGTATATCTCTTTGCCGTTGACGACGATCCGTTTGACAAAGGCCGGCTTTTTATATTTGCCATCCAAAAAGGCATTGTAGACTCCAAGCCACGGCTGGACCGGGACGCTTGACGAACCAATGCCAAAGGGCCAGTACTTGGCATCATCGTGGTTATACTCCAGGCCGATCTTGTCAAAGGCCAGCAGCATGGCGTTACGGACCTGGCGGTCGTTATAGAGCCGGGCAAAGATGGTGTTCACCGACTGGACCTGGGCATCAAGCAGGGTGTATTTCCTGCCTTGATAGCGATTAGCCCCTCGGCCTTTTTTATCGTAGCTATACCAGTTGCGAGGCAGCCAGACATGGCGGCCTTCGCTGGTGGAGAATTTGTACTCAATGGGCTTATCGGTATATTTAGACTGCAGGGTGGCGCCGTTTTGGAGCATGTTAAAATAGGCGATCACCGGCTTGATCGTCGAAGACGGCGTAATCTGGGCCTCGGAGTTCATCAGGTCAATGATGATTTTCTGGCCGTCGTCGCCGGCCCCATCGGTGTAAAACTCCTTGCCGCCGACATAGGAGATAATTTCACCCTTGGTGTTAATCATGATCACCCCGACATTGAGATTCTTTTTGAGATACTCCATGTAGCCCTTGAAATCGGTATAGGGCGGGGTGACCCCTTTTTGACGGTAACGCTCAAGATCTTTTTTCCACAGGTCCTTATTGCGTTTTGTCAGGATACGCTGATACTTTTTGCTGGAGAGAAAACGGTCGATAATCTCTTTTGTTTCCTCGATCAAGGAAAGATCAACCCCGGTTTCGACCACCACATCACCCTTGACGTCCAGGAGAAGTTGAGGGCCGGTGACCGTTTGACCATCGATGGTATAGGTCTGGGAACACACCTCGCGGATGACATTCCACGACGTCCATTCTTCCTGACCATAGAGGGGCGAGTCGAAATTGCGCAGACCGATCTGGCGGATAGAAGATTCGTTGATCAGGTACCACATGTCATACTCTTCGACAGTTATCTCTTTGATTTCACGAAGGTACTTGAGGGCCGTGTTTATCTTGCCGATGGCGCTGTGGGCATGGTGGCGGTAGCTTGCGTCCAGGTCCTCAAAATTTTGCCCTTCCAGGATCCTATAAAAGGCTGTCTGGCGGTTATGGTTGGGGATGAAGGCGGCAATAGTGACCAGTTGCTGGTAGTTGAGGTCGCTGAGTTCTTTTTTGAAATAATTTTTGGCAGCTGAGGAAAAGCCGTACAGATTGGCGCCCACCGGTACGGTGTTGATGTAAAAGTCGAGGTTCTTCTCCTTGCCGAAACGGGAGACCATCATATAGGAGATAATGATCTCTTCGAGCTTGTTGCGGATGTTTCTTTTTTCGTTGCCGAGGACCTTCTTGGCATTCTGCATGATGATGGTGGAGCCGCCCCGGGGCCGGCCCTGCAGGGTGTCCTTCACCGCTCCCAGCAGGTTGAACCAACTGACGCCGGGATGGATGAGAAAGCCGTTGACGTACCAGGGGTGCTCGGGATGGGGCAGGAGATAATGGTCTTCAGCGGCCAACAAGGCCTGTTTGACCTTGTCGGGAATGGCCACGGTAACCTCGCGTTTGCCATAGGACTTGATGATGCCGCCACGGCTATCAACAATATTGGCCGAATGGGCATAGTTCTCCAGACTGTCCGGCAGGCGCTTAATATGGGCGGCATCGTAGATGGCGCGGGCCAGGGTAAATTCGATAATATGCTGGGTGGGGCCGGGGATGTAATTGATGACAAAGAGGCCGGCAAGACTGAGCAGGGACCACTTGATGGCCCTGGGTGCCCAGAAAGACAAAAAGAAGAGAAAGCGCCGGAAGGAACTATCCCAGGGGAAAGGAATCTTTTTTGTAGGGTCTTTTTTCAGCTCCTGAAGATAGGTGAGATAGCTCTCTTCCAGGTTGCGAGATTCGCGCAAGCGTTTGCTGATTTTTTTATTGTCCAGGCCATGCTTGAACTCCTTGGGGCTAAAGGTATGCTGAAATGCCTTGTATTTAATGGCATTTTGCTTAAGCTCCTGCTGATCGCTTGGCTGCTTATTGTGGCCGGGGACGGAATCACCTGGGGTGGTTTCCGAAGATGTTGGCTGCTGCTCGTCAGGTGACACGTGATTTTGGCTAATAGAAAAAAGAAAAAAAAATTGATAAAAAAGGGTAAAATTCCGACAATATAGAGTGCAGCTTTGGTTGTACTCCGAACTTGTCTGTTTGGGCTACATCTTTAAGATAAGGAAATCCCCCAAAGGGTTCCCTGATTTTTTTCTTGTGAAAACACTATACTAAAGACTCTTGATGAACTCCAAAGGAAAAAACAGCAGCTTGAAAGGGCTTTATGCCTGTACGGGCTGTGGTTTCAGGAAGGTGTTGCCGCAGAAATATATCGGCCGCAAATTGCAATGCCCTAATCCAGACTGTCGCACTCCTGGCTTGGTGGTGCCCGCCAAGAGGAAAGATAAGGCTGGTAGCGCCGCCTCACTAGGGCCCCGCAGCCTTGCTGTTACCTTGCTTCTTCTTTTCCTGCTTGGGGCAGGTGGCTATCTGGTGATCAGTGGCCAGACCACCTCTCTCTTTGCCACCATTATCCCTAAGCCAGCTCGCCAGGAGCCTGTGGCCCCCGGCCGTGACCTTCTTGATAAATCCCTGAGTGCCGAGCGCCTACAGGATCTTGCCCAGCGCCTGCAGACCAGCCGCAGCCTGAAAGGTCTTGACCTCGCAGGCATTGATCTTTCTACCTTGGATTTGCGAAAGGTCGACTTTCGCGGCGCCAAGCTGGTTGACGCCAATTTGAGCAAGGCCGATCTCGGCGGTGCTGATCTCCGAGGTGCCGATCTGACCAGGGCCGATTTGAGCTACGCCGATTTGAGTCAGGCCCAGCTCCAGGGGGCTCTTCTGATAGAGGCCAATCTCCAAAAGGTCAATTTAGCCGGCGCTCAGCTCGATAAGGCCGATCTCAGCGGCAGCCATCTCATGCGGGCTAATCTCAGTGGCGCCAGTCTTAAGGATGTCTCTTTGGCTGCGGCCCTACTCACCGAGGCCGACCTCTCGAGGATAGATGGCCGTGGCGCTGATTTTTCCAAGACTGATCTGACCGGGACCAAGCTCCAAGACGCCAATCTGTCCGGTATATCGCTGGAGGATGCCGATCTCTCCACCACAAATCTCGAAGGGGCTAACTTGACTGGTGCCAAGATGGCCCGGGTGGAGCTCTCCCACGCCTCCCTGGTGCGGGTCATTTTGGTAAAGGCTGACCTCAGCGGTGCTCGCCTCTATCAGGCAGACCTGCACGAGGCCAATTTGCAGGAGGCTAATTTCAGCCAGGCGGATCTTAGCCAGGCCAATCTTCACAAGAGCCAACTGCAGCACGTCAATTTCTCCCAGGCCAATCTCCATGGCGCTGATATGGGCGAGGCTATTCTTGACTATAGCCTGGTTGAGCAGGCCAATCTGACCAAGGCCAATCTTGCCCAAAGTTCCCTGGCCGGCAGTAATTTCAGTGAGGCAAATCTTACCAACGCCTCTCTGGTGGGAGCTGTTTTGGTGGGGGCCACCATGGACCGTGCCAATCTCACCGGGGCCAATCTTCATGAGGCCGATCTCTCTGGCGGGATGAGTCTTGTCGAGGCCAATCTGACCAATAGTTTTATGGAAGGTGCTGACCTCTCTGGGGCAAATCTTCTCCGCGCCAACCTCTCCCGGGCCAATTTGGTGGAGGCCGATCTCCGCAAAGTTAATCTCGCCAATGCCTTCTTGAGCTCTGCCGATCTGACCAGGGCCGATCTTACCCACGCCGCCCTCAATAATGCCGATCTCAAGGGCGCCAACCTCACCGGCATTAATCTGACCTCAAGCCCCCAGCTTCTGGTGAAGCTTAAATCCAAGCTCTTTGATGATGTCAGCGTTATCCGCTTTGATCTGCGTAACGCCAATCTCACCGGCGCCACCTTGGCCTATGCGGATTTGCATGGCGTGGATTTTTCCAATGCTGATCTGTCCCGTACTGATTTTACCGAGGCCAATCTTGCCGGCGCCGATCTGCGCTGGGCCAATCTCACCGATGCCCAGCTCCAGGGTGCCAATTTGCACAACGCCAATATTAATGACGCTGATTTGAACCGGGCCGACTTAAGGGGGGTTGATCTTTCCGAAACCAGGGCTGATGGCGCCAAAATCTCGATAAGGCCAAGAATGTTGATATTGATCCTGCTCAGCTCCACTCCTCCCGCCTGCAAAGGGTGCCCGAACTCCAGGGCCAGGCCAAACAGGCCGTTGCTGCCCATCAAGAAGCAGAGGAGGGGCAGGTCAAGATCTGGGGACTGCAGGTGGAAAAATTTGGCATCGTTAACTCCTCGTTTACCGGCCAGAAAAGTCTGACCACCCAGTTTTCCGGCCTCTCTGATGTCGAGTCAACCCTGCTGCGGCACCGGATGTTCTCCAATAGCGATATTGGCATTCCTGGCAAAAAGGGTGAAAAATGCGGCATTCTCTTTTTCGTCAACTTCATGCCGGCCAGCAGCCGTATTCCCATTGAAATCAGGTGGTTTAATCCCAAGCATGAGCTTGTAAGCACCTCCAGGGTGGAGAGCGGCTACTGCCAGCGCCTTGTGAGCTCCCTGACTTTTCCCGGCAATGAGAAGATGGTTTTTGGCTCCTGGCGTGTCCAGTTCTATCATGGCAAGAACAAGATCGGTGAGCAGAGGATAAAGGTCCTCTCTCCCCAGCGCTATCAGGCCCGCCTTCAGGCTATGAAGGATAAGGGCTGAGGGTGAAGAAGGTAAAGGTTAAGGAGCTCGGGAAATAAGAAATATTTCCCGAGCTCCTGCAGCTTCTCGACATGAACCATAAAAAAAGGGATCCGAATTTCGGATCCCTTTTTTTATGCAGGTGGCTGGTGATACTTTTTTAAATCTCTTCAGAAAGCGCCATGACCATGGCGCCTTTAGCGGTAGTATTAAGGGGGTCGGCGGCAATGCGAACCTCGGAGATTTCAATGGGCAGGTTGACCTTACGCAGGCCTTTCTCAAAGAGGTCTTTGAAGCCTTTGGGCAGGACAGTACCGCCACTGAGGGCAATGGGCAGGGCATTGTTGATGTTGGGCATCTTGTCGGTGGTCTTGAGCTCATGCTCCAGGGTATTGAGGAGGTGGGAGACGAGATCAACGTAGTAAATGTCCAGAGCGGTTTCCACCCGGTCCTGGGGGGTGCTGGCCAGGTTGAG
>JBFFIS010000163.1:0-6053 GCA_041556375.1 Desulfurivibrionaceae bacterium
GGAACTCTATGCAAAACGCTATGCAATTCTAAAAGATGCAGAGACATTGGAGCTTTTTCGCCAGCGCCAAACGGATTTCCAGCAGCGCATCATCTCTATTACTTTTTTGCCGGTAGAGCTTGATCTGCCGATCAGCCAACTTCAGGAGAACGACAAGATTTATCAGCAGTTTCTCCTTGATCATTTTATTGATCCTGTCAGGAGTCCTGGTGGTAAAGGTGCCCTTGATCAGCTGTTGCGTGATCATCAAGAGAGGGTGATGGAACACATTCATAAAATTAAACAGATCGCCCTCCAGGATCAGCACGATAAGACCATGCTGTCAGCAGCCATGGGTAAAAATGCCTTCAGTGTTGCCGTAATAGTTTGCTGGATTGGCCTGGTGGTCTCGTTACTTGCCGCTTTTGTGGTCACTCGCAATATTGCCGGTACCATTCGCAAGCTGAAAAGGGCCACCGAAGAGATTGCTGCCGGGAATTTCGATTATGATCCCAATGTCAGAAATACTGATGAACTTGGTGAGCTTGCCCGCGCCTTTCATCATATGGGTAACCGCCTTAAGGGCCTGGAAACCGCCTATCGCGATGCCAGTCCCCTCACGGGCCTGCCCGGTGGCATTAGCATTGACCGGGCTGTAGATGACATCCTTGCCCAGGATCTGCCTCTCTCTTTTTGTCTGTTTGATATTGATTCTTTTAAGGCCTTTAACGACTGTTATGGCTATTCCAGGGGTAATAGAGTTATTGAGGCTGCGGCCGATATCATCACTCGCGTTGTGCAGGAAAAAGGCTCAGAGGATGATTTTGTCGGTCATATCGGCGGTGATGATTTTGTTTTGCTCTGTAAGCATTATAGGTTCCGACCCTTGTGTGAGGAGATTGTGGCCCGTTTCGATCATGATATCTTGAAGTTTTATGATAACAAGGATCGTGAAAAGGGCTTTATTGAGACAGAAAACAGGCAGGGGTTATTCATGACATTTCCCGTGGCCAGTCTTTCTGTCGCGGTGGTCACCAACGAAAAACGGCTGTTGACCGGCCATTTGCAGGTGGGAGAGATTGCCGCTGACGTCAAAAAAGCAGCCAAGAAGAAAAAAGGCAGTGCCATTGTTGTTGATACCCGCCTTGTTGCCTGATGACTTTTTGTGCCACGGTTTTGCGCCTCCCGAGGAAACTTTGAAGGGTTTATTTAGATGAGATTATGTGTGCCTACCACCTTGTTGCTCTCCATTCTCGGCTTGACGATGAGTGCTCTCCTGAGCGGTTGTCTGGCCGGCAAGACAGGCAATGTTAGCGCCTTATCTGCCCAATCAGGCTTACCATTTCCTCGTGAAGCCATGAGTGCAACCTCGTACAGGGATGAGATCCAAAAATGGCAGGATTCTGTTCAGAAAACGACTGTAGGAAAAGAAAAGGCTGAGGCCCATCTCCATCTTGCCGCCCTCTACTTGGCCAAGGATAATCCCCAAAAAGATTATCATAATGGTTTAGTGCACTTGACCAAGGCTGCCAGTGCCTGGCCTGAGCTTAATCACCACCTGGCTTTTGTGAGCTGGCTTGAGCTCTTGACCAGGTTTGAAACCGAGCAGCGCCAGGCCGAAAAAGATCAGGACGCTCTTAAAAACAATCTGGCTCGTCTCCAGCAGCAAAATGCCAACCAGCGCCAGGATATTGTCAAGTTGCGCGAAACCTTAGATAAGTTAAAGATGCTGGAGATGAGTGTGGAGCGGAAGCGGCGGGCTTTCAAATAGTCATTTCCACCTTGTGTCAAGGTTCTCCATCTCTCGTTGGCAGGTGCCACGGACCAGCTTTGTGATGGGGTATATTTTTAATCTTTCCCTTGCTTTTCCGATTTGACGATTTGTATGATTGGAAAGGATTGTTTGGCTCAGGGCTTATGTGCATGCTTTATGGCCATCACAAGAGTTTTGGCTCTTTGCCATTTCTTAGCAGTTCTTGATCGCCCGTCTTGTTTTCCTCCGGGGCGTGTTGTCCGCTTACATTTTTTTTGGATTCATCATGTTTGAACTATGGAGAGTCGGCTGCAATGAGTGAAGAAAAACCGAGTTTGATAACCTGTGTCGTCCAGCGGGGCGAGGCTGACAAGGTGGTTGATGCAGCTCTGGATGCTGGAGCAGAAGGGGCGACAATCTATTTTGGTCGGGGGCGTGGAGTAAGAGAACGGATGGGTTTCCTTGGCCGTTTTGTTAAGCCGGAGAAAGAGGTCATCCTTATCATTACCCGGGAAGATCAGACAGATGCCGTCTTTGAAGCTGTCCAGCAGACCGCGCGCTTGACGGAACAGGGGACGGGGTTTGCCTTTCTCCACAAGCTTGATCGCGCCATTGGCTTTTTGCCCTGATGAATAATTTGCCGAGAGCCGATAAAAAAACATGTTGATTCATCTTTTGATACTTGGCGTCACCTTGGGGTTCAGCGCCGCCTATAATGTCGATATGGCCGGATGGTATGAGGTGGCTGCAGGCCATATGGCCGATGCCCAGGTGGGAATTTGTGTCCAGGCCCTGATTGGCAGCTGTGTATTGCTCCTCATCTCGGTGATTATGGCCCAGATGAATGCCTACTCCCTGATGCTGCCCTTGGCCAGGCTGGTTCTCGAGATCAGTCTTTTGGGGGTCAGCCTGCTTTCCTTTGGCGCCCTCTATTTTTCCTGGATTCTGCTCAAAAATGCCTGGCTTGACATTGGCGTTACCGCCATTGTTCCCTTTCTGGGGGTCGGCGCCGCAAGCATGGCCCTGCAAATTTTCGATTTTAACTATCCCTTCCAGCAGAAAATAATCGGCTCTCTCGTTCTGGCCTGTTTCTCCTTTATTCTTGTTTTTTTCCGCGTGATGTAAAACTGGCACCTGGCCATTTTGACCAGGTGCCAGTTCGTAAATTTGGAGCATTTTTCAGTGTTCTTATACTGTTTCCCCTGAAGCAATGGTCGGAGTTGGAAAGTCTTCCATTTTGGTCCATGGCTCAATGATGCAGTTGCGGCCTATTTTGGTATGGGACGGAATTATGGCGTCTTTGCCTACTAGGGTGATACCGGTGTAAAGGTGGGAGGGATATTTCTGGTTTTGGCTATCCTTATCCTCGCCACAGCCGATGGTCGCCTCTTTTCCTACCTGCACGCGCTTATCCAGGATGGCGAGATCGACAACGCCATTTTCTCCCACCGTGACATCATGAAAAAGAATGGAATTGCTGACTGTTGCCCCCTTAGCCACCCGAACGCCGGGTGATAGAACCGAATTGTAGACCTCGCCTTCAATAACGCATCCTGCCGACACCATGGAACGTTGCACCTTGGAACCCTTTAAGAAACGGGCCGGCGGTCGATCGGCACTGGTGTTGACACTGGACTCGATATTGGGGCGAATTCCCCAGTTCTCTGGGGAAATGCCGGAGTCGTCATCAAGGATGTCCATATTGGCCTGCCAGTAAGATTGGATGGTGCCGACGTCACGCCAATAATCATAGAAGGGGTAGGCAAAGACGTCGTCCCGTTCAATGGCCTTGGGGATGAGGTGCATGCCAAAGTCCACCTCTTTGCGGTCTTCACCAAGGAGATTGAGCAGGTATTCGGTGTCAAAGACATAGATACCCATGGATGCCAGATTGGTGCGCGGGACCTTGGGTTTTTCCTCCCACTCGACGATACGGCCTTCGTCGTTAGTGATTCCGGTGCCGAATTGATGGATATCCTCTTCGGGAACCACCATCATGGCAATGGTAACATCGGCCATTTTGCGGCGATGAAATTCCAGCATGTCATCCAGGTCCATGCGGTAGATATGGTCGCCGGAGAGGATGATGATCTCCTTGGAGGGATGGGCCTTGATAAAATCAATATTCTGGCGGACTGCATCAGCCGTGCCCTGATACCAATCAGAATCCTGGGAGCCGGTGCGCGGCGGCAGGATCTTGACGCCCCGGCGGCGGCCGATAAAGTCCCAGGCCTCACCGCCGCCGAGGTGGCGCATGAGGCTGAGTGGTTTATATTGGGTGAGAACCCCGATCTGGGAAAGCCCCGAATTCATGACGTTGGAAAGGCTGAAGTCAATAATTCGGTAGATACCGCCAAAGGGCACCGCTGGCTTAGCGCGGCTCTGCACCAGATTGTTAAGGCGGCTGCCGACGCCGCCGGCAAGAATGAGGACCAGGGTGTTGTCGTTGCCTGTCATCGTACCACCTCCCCTGATTCAATATGCCTGGCAAGTTTGGTTACGCCAATGTTGGGATAGATGGTGCAGTCCTCTCCGATAATGATTTCATCTGGGAAATAATTGTTCCAGCCCAGCACGGTGACATTGTCGCCACCAGGGCCGCCCCTCTTGCCTATTTGCACGCCGTTGCCCATGGTAACATTGACATCGCTGATGGTTTTTTCGATGCGGGAATCCCGGCCCACCACATTGTTGAAAAAGAGAATCGAATCCTTGACCACGGCCCCTGGCTTGACATGGACGCCGGGAAAGATGATGGACCGTTCGACCTCACCCTCAATGACACAGCCGTTATAGATCAGGCTGTCCTCAATGCGGGCCTGGCTCCCCACTTTAAGGGGTTGGCAGTCACGGATGTTGCGGTGGTCAAGGTTGGTGCGTACTCCCCATTGGTCGAGCTTAATTTTTGGATCAGGGCCCAGAAGGTCCATGTTGGTCTGCCAGAATTCGGCAATGGTGCGGCTGTATCCCCAGTAATCATGGAATTTATAACCGTAAATTTTACGTTTCTCAGCCATCATGCGGGGAATAATATCCCGGCCGAACTCAAAGGAGTCATCCTCTCTGGCATTGGTGGTGAGGACCTCCTGCAGGACCTTGGGCTTAAAGCAGAAGACCGTCATGGAAACCCAGTTAAAGGTGGGATCAACCGGTTTCTCAGCATATTGTAGGATGCGGCCGCCGCGATCATTATCCTCATTGTCAATATCGGCTACGCCAAAGCGGTTGGCCTTGTCAAAGGGGACCTTGAGGCAGGCAATGGTCAAGTCGGCGTCTTTTTCACGGTGGTAGGCGATCATGTCACGATAATCCATGTTGTAGATATGGTCGCCGGAGAGAATGAGAACCTCGGCAGGATCGTGATAGGCAATAAAGTCTGAGTTCTGGAAGACGGCGTCTGCTGAACCTTTGTACCAGGAGGTATTGTCGTAACCGGTGGACGGTGGAAGGATGGAGACACCGCGATATTTGCCGAGCATGTCCCAGGCAGCGCCGATGCCGATGTGATTGATGAGTGAGAAGCTGCGATACTGGCTGAGAATAGCAACCTGTTCGAGACCTGAGTTCATCAGGTTGCTGAGGGGGAAATCAATTACCCTGGCAAAACCGCCAAAGGGAATTGCCGATTTCGGCCGGTAATGGGTGAGAACATTGAGTTCATCCACCCTGCCACCGGCTAAAATCATGGCAAGCGTTCTTGGCTTCAACTTCATGGAAACCTCTGGTCTAAAGGAAAGAAAAAAACAAGGCCGGAACGAGTACGTGCACCGGACCTCACTGTTGAATCTCTACTTTAACTACAGGTGGCGCCGGGTAAGTCGTCTAAGGATAGTGGTATCGAAATCCTGATCCTGCCTGTCGAGGTTCTTGAGGGGAACCTCGGCCCGGGCCGCATCGCGGTGACCGCCTGCTGATCCTATCTCGCCAAAGATTTTCTTGGCCAGGACACCGGCATTCTTGCGATAGCCGTCACAACGATAGATGACGACCAGGCGTTCGCCATGTATGCCGGAAATGAAAACCCAGGAAACCGGGTGAACACGGTTGAAAAAATCAGCAATGATAACCAGAATGTCGGGGCTAAAGACCCGACCAACATGGGCGTAAAGCCGATTGTTGCTGATCTTCATGGTCTCGAAGGCGGTCTTGAAATAGTTTAACTCAGAGAGACGTAATTCTGAAAGCTCAATTTTACGAACTAAGTTTTGGTTAGCAATATTGAAGAGATAGCGAAACGAGATAGCGTCCGCTAGTTTAGCTTTTTTCTCAAAATTATGGGTGTCAACTTTGATGGCATAAAAAAGTGCTGTGGCAATTGCCA
>JBFFIS010000164.1:0-6034 GCA_041556375.1 Desulfurivibrionaceae bacterium
AGCGAAGACGGCAAAGAGAGTGTTATGGATAAAATGCGGATGGCAACTAAAGCAGCTGGCCAAATGGTTTTACCCTTTCTTCTGCCACCAATACCAAACCTTCACTCTCCCAAGATTGCCTGCTGATCATTTTTTTTATAATGAAAACGAAAAAAGCCCTGAAGGATTACCTTCAGGGCTTTTTTCGTTTATTCGGCAACGAGAACTGTGGTGACTGGTTAGCTGTCCTTCTCTAGGCTTGCCGTCAGTTCTTCTTTTTCCTCTAACATGGCATGATGGCCAGCGGCAATGGCTTCGCTCAAGGCTGTTTTTTTCTCGTCGAGAAAATCCTTGCCGCTGTTGACCATTTCTGTGCCTTGCTCAATAAGTTCTCTGCCCTTGTCTATGAGGTGTTTGCCTCGGTCCGCTATATCCTCTGCTGAGCCGCGAAGATTGACGGGCAGGTGGCGTGTTTTGTCTCGGAGGTCGTTGCCGTATTCGGAAAGCAATTCTCTGGTTTCCGTACCGGTCTTAGGGGCATAGAGCAGGGCGAGGCCGGCACCGATGACCGTACCGGTTAGAAAAGAGAGAAGGGTGGTTCCTGAGCTGCAGCAATCATCTCTGTGCATGTTGTTTCTCCTTCAATAAAAGTTGAACTCTTGGTGGCGCGGTGCTGCGGTAGGAGCCGCTGGCCCTTGGTGCCGCCTGATTGCCAAAAGTAGATGGTATTATTTTGTGAAAAATTTTGTAAACGCCTTAATCCCGGCATTGAGGCTGGCTATTTGAATCAAGGCCGGGGATATTTTGTCTTTTAGGATATGGGTTGTGGCCAGCAATACATGGCCAGCCTCCTGTACCTCGTTAAAAAGAATGTCAGTCTGGTCTATTTTGTCATTAATGGAGGCGGTCAGGATTTGAAGTTCTTCTGCTGTGTCGGTTGCGGATTTGATAAGTGGTTCCATTTCCTTGTCAACGTGGTCCAGGGTCCCTTCCAGTTTTTTTGCGGTTTTTCTTATCTGCTGGAGGGTGGGGATAAGCGCGGCCACCAAAACAACAAAGGAAAAGGCGATGATGGCAAGAAAAAATGTCGAGGGGGTCACGGTCATACTCCTTAGTACCTTATGGTTAAGATTTGTCTCAAAATCGGCAGGGAATGTGGTTGGGCGGTTGAAAAAATAATTTCCATTGCTTGTTAAGGTACTTATCTGTTCATAAAGTTTCAGATTTATGGGGCTAGAGAGGTAATCTCTTGAAATAAAAGGGATACTCTAGTTTTTACTATTTTCACATAAAGGCAGGTGTTTGTAAATAAGGCAGTTGTTTATTAGTTGCTTGGCGCCTTCTTTTTGATGCCGAATTTCTTCATCTTGTATTGAAGAAGGCTCTTGGTGATACCAAGACTCTGGGCGGCCTTCGTCTGGATGTAGTCAGAGTGCTCCATGGCCCGAACGATCATTTTCTTCTCCAGGGCGTTGAGGATGTCAGGCAGACGGATATCGGGCTTAAAGATTTCATCAATATTGAAATGGGCGTCAAGCTCAGGTTGGTTGGGGGTGATGGTGTCGGGTTGGACGTCTTCTGGTCTTATTGTGTTATTATTGCAGAGAATAGAGGCGCGCTCAATGGTATTTTCGAGCTCTCTGATATTTCCTTCCCACGGCAGACTTGAGAGAAAGCTGATGGACTCTTCTGAAATGCTCAGGCTCGGTTTGTTCAGTTGTTGGGCGAATTTTTCGACAAAATGGTGGGTCAGCAGGGGGATGTCATCCATGCGTTCGCGCAGGGGGGGGACGTGGATATTGAGAACATTGAGCCGGTAGTAAAGGTCTTCGCGGAATTTCCCCTGGTCGACCTCCTCTTTAAGGTCTTTGTTGGTGGCGGTAATAATTCGGACATCGACCGCAAGCTCGCTTGAGCCGCCTACCCTTTCAAAGGTCTTTTCCTGGATGATCCGGAGCAGTTTTGCCTGCAGTGCCAAGGGGATTTCGCCGATTTCATCAAGAAAAAGGGTGCCGCCGTCGGCTCGCTCGAAGCGGCCTTTGCGCAGGCAAACAGCGCCGGTGAAAGCGCCCTTTTCGTGGCCGAATAATTCACTTTCCAGGAGCGAGTCAGGCAGGGCCGCGCAGTTAACAGAGATAAAGGGGCCGTCTTCCCTGTTGGAGTTGCAGTGAATGGCCCTGGCAATGAGTTCCTTGCCGGTGCCGCTTTCGCCGGTAATCAGCACAGAGGTGGGGGTGGGGGCGACCTTCTCAATGAGGGAGTAGATGTCCTGCATGATCCGGTTTTTGCCGACCATGCCAGCAAAGTCGCAGCGCTGTTTGGCTTCGCTGCGGAGGCGAATATTTTCCCTTAAGACGGAATGGTGTTCAATGGCTTTGTTGATATTGGCCAGAAGTTCGTCGTTTTTAAAGGGTTTGGTGAGAAAGTTGAAGGAGCCAGCCCGCATGGCGGCGACCGCCTTGTCCACCTCGCCAAAGGCGGTCATCATAATGACAGGCAGCTGCGGGGTCTTCTCCTTGATTTTGACAAGGAGATCCATGCCGCTCATGCCTGGCATCTGCATGTCAGTCAAGACAAGGTCGAGGTCGGTTTTGCTGCAGATCTGCAGGGCATCCTCACCGTTATTGGCGGTGAAAACCTCAAAACCTTCTTCTTCGAGAAGCTCTTCAAGGACAATTAAATAATTGGGCTCGTCATCAACTATGAGAATAGTATGCATGGTCTTTTGCTATTTGTTGGTCGATTGAATGCGTTGTTGCAATTGTAGCAGGACATCAAGGGGGACGCGCTGTTTTTTTTGCATAGTGCCCAGGCGGGTTCCGGGTCTGATATCGCCGTGGTAATCGCTCCCGCCGGTGACAACCATGTCAGCCTTGTGGCAATAGGCGAGTAGCTGTTGTCGTAGGCCTGTTGAGTGGATGGGGTAGTAAACCTCTATTCCGTCAAGGCCAAAGGCCGCAAAACTGTTGATAAGTTCCAAAGTTTTTGGCCTGTCGAGGGGGATTGTGCCGGGATGGGCCAGGATCGCCAGCCCCTTGGCCCGGTGGATTATGTTGATGGCCTCGGATACGGGCAGTTTTTCTCTGGCAGCGTATGCCGGTCTGCCTTTGCGCAGATATTTGTCAAAGGCCGCCTGCATGTTTCGCACCTTGCCAAGGCTGATAAGAAGCTTGCCAAAATGGGGACGGCCTACCACGCCATCTCCTGCTATGGCCTGCATATCGTTATATGTTACGTCTATGCCGAGCTCGAAGAGGTTCTGAATTATTTTCTCATTGCGGGCTTTTCTTGTCTGCTGCAAACGGCCGAGGCTGGATTTAAGATCCATGTTGTTCGGGTCAAAGCCGTAGCCAAGAATGTGGATGGGGATGTCGCCATGGTTGGCGCTCAGTTCAACGCCGGAAAGGGCTTGCAGCCCATTTTCGTGGGCTGCAACGAGAAGTTCGGGCACCCCGGCTATGGTGTCATGGTCGGTTAAGGCCAGGCCGCCGAGTTTCTCCTTGAGAGCCATCTCCACCAGCTCGGTAGGAGTCATGGTGCCGTCTGAGAAGCTCGAGTGGCAATGAAGATCGATATGTTGCATTTTTGGGCGTTGGCCGGTGGCTGGGGGTAGAAAGTAGAGGGAAAATATCCTAACGCGGTACATCTTTGGGTGCAAGGGTTAATGCGAGAGTAAAAAAGAAGGAGGGGTTGGGGATACGTCAAGATTGTATTATTAAATCAAGATATTACGCTGGTCGCTCTGACGTCCTGAGGGTGATTGCTGTGCTGTTATTCGTTGAAGTAAATAGAGGCGCTATGCTATAGTGCTCTATGCTGTATCGCTGGCCGACAAGGTTGGGAATGCTTCCTTGTTTTATGGTTATTTGGGGCTGATTCTTAGTTTCGAGTTTCGGCTGTCTACTGAGAGTGGAGGTTGTCAATGGCACAGATAGATGCCTTTTTTAAACTTATGAACGAGCAGGGTGCTTCCGACCTTCATATGATTGCCGGTCAGCAACCCATCCTGCGTATTCGCGGCGATATTGAGAGGGTCAAGTATAAGGTTCTTGATAACGATGAGCTCAAGGCCATGGTCTATGAGATTATCACCGAGGAAAAGGCTAAGAAGTATGAGGAGACCGGCGACGTGGATTTCGGTTACGAGATTCCTGGCCTGGCCCGTTATCGTGGCAACCTCTTTCAGCAAAAATATGGTGTCGGTGCAGTCTTTCGTGAGATTCCCAGTGAGATCATGACTGTTCAGCAGCTCAATCTGCCGCCGGTAGTCGGCAAGCTCTCCCAACTGCCTAAAGGTATGGTTCTGGTAACCGGCCCCACCGGTTCTGGTAAATCGACGACCTTGGCCGCCATTGTCGACGAATGTAACCGCACCCGCAGTGACCATATCCTCACCATTGAGGACCCCATCGAATTTGTTCATCGCAGTCAGCTGGCCGTGATTAACCACCGTGAGGTGGGCACCCATACCAAGAGCTTTTCCGCAGCCCTGCGCGGCGCCTTGCGTGAGGATCCAGATATCATCCTGGTTGGTGAGATGCGTGACCTCGAGACCATCTCCCTTGCTATGGAGGCGGCCATGACCGGTCATCTCGTCTTTGGTACCCTTCATACCTTAAATGCCTCGAAGACGGTTGACCGTATTATTGAGATCTTTCCTGCCGAGCAGCAGTCCCAGGTGCGTTCCACTCTGGCTGATGCCCTCAAGGCTGTTGTTTCCCAGACGATTTTTAAGCGCGTCGATGTTAAGGGCCGTTGTGCTGCCCTGGAGATTCTTATCTGTACCCCGGCTGTCCGTAACCTTATCCGTGAGGGTAAGACCTATCAGATTCCCTCGGCCATGCAGACCGGTAAGAAATACGGTATGCAGACCCTTGATGACGCCATTATGGACTATCTCCAACGGGGCTGGATCTCGCCGGATGACGCCTATATGCATTGTATTGAAAAGAGTAAATTCGTGCAGTTTCTCAGGAAGCCGCCCACCGACTTTACCGATATCTAACCACGCATCGTTTTTCTTGTTAGAAAAAAAGGCGGCCTCTTCTGAGGGCGCCTTTTTTTATTTTTGAGTCTCTGTTTCCAGTCCTTTTGGGTCAAAGAAGATGGTGATAGCTCCAGTCTGCGCCGTTAGCAGGGGTGAGGCGCCGAATTCACGGTAACTCTGCTCTACAGCTTGAGCCGGGAAATAAGATTTTTTGAATCTGCTTGCTGAAAAGATCACGGTCTCTGCTGCCACTTCAGCCACAAACTCTCTTGTGCTGGAGCTGGCGCTGCCGTGGTGGGGAGCAATAATAATATCACTGTTAAGATTCGTTTGACTGTCGACAAGATGTCTCTCGGCTTCTGACTCAATATCGCCAGGCATGAGCAGGGAGTGGGACCCTGAGGTGAATTTGATTACCAGGCTCTGGTTGTTCTGTTTTTCCTGCGGGATAAGGTGGAGACCGGTGAGGCAGGATAATTTTCTGTCCGGGCTCAAGGGATACTGTTGTGCTGCTGTGGGGATATGGGTAGCGGTGTGCTGGCTGGCGGCTATGGCGAGCATCTTTTGCCAGCCGGGATCGGCAACCTCTGTTGTCGGGATCCACAGGGTATGGGTGGGGAAATGTTCGAGGACAAAGGCCGCGCCGCTGTAATGGTCCTGGTCTGGGTGGCTGAGAACGAGAAGGTCAATGTTCTTTATTCCTTTTGCCCACAAAGCCGGGGCAATCACCTGTCTGCCGATATCAAAGGAGGGGGAGCGTGGTCCGCCGGCATCAACCATAATGACCTTGCCACTGCTGGTTTCAATGAGGGTGCAATTTCCTTGGCCGACATCAAGGATGGTGGCTTGGTCAAACTGGATGTCATGGGGGGTAGAAATAAAAAGCGCAAGGCAACAAAGGGCGGCTAACCCCTTGATCCGGAAGTTCTGAGTTTTAATAAACACAAAAAGACCGCTGTAAAAGAGGGCCACCTGGAAAAGCGATGGGCTGGGGAGCCAGATGGATTTTGCTAATGGTTTCAGCTTTGCGGCCAGGAAAAGGGCGATATCAAGGCCTATGCCGCCTAT
>JBFFIS010000165.1:0-6034 GCA_041556375.1 Desulfurivibrionaceae bacterium
CCTGATGTTTTGTTTTGACAATACTACTGCCTCTATTCTACCCTGATACTACTTAAAAACCCTCTACCCCTGAACATTCACGTGACACCCTCTCGACACCTTGACAACCTGCCGGCTAGGAACTGGCTGTTCTTTTTCGTGACCCTCTTTGCCATCACTGTCTTGTGGTGTCAGCCCGCCGGCAGTCAACCTCTGTCATCTGACGACAGCGCTCTGTCATCCTTCGCCGCCCCCTCTACCGGGCCGACCAAGACCGTTGTCGACCAAAATCTACCCCAACAAAGAATCAGGTCTCATGCCTTTGCACTGGCCATGACCGCCGTGGCTCTGCTCTCCATTGTCGCCCTGTTTCTCTTCTACGCCTGGCACAGACGCCAACTTGCCCGGGAAAAAACCCGATGTGAACATTTGGAAAACCAGCTTTTGCTGGCGCGCCTTACCCTGGACACCGTTCCTCTCAACATCTTCTGGTATGATAGTGATTTTAAAATTTCTATGGTCAATGAGGCAGCCTGCCGAGCCACTGGCCTTTCCCGGGAGAATCTTCTCAAAAAAACCATCCATGATTTCGACCCCCTTTTCCCCGCCGACGAAAAAGGCCGGAAAAAGACCTGGGAAAAAATAATGGCCCAGGGCCACTTCACCCATTACGGTCACCTCTGCAATGTCCATGGCACCTGCCATCCCACCGAAGAGCAGGTTTCCTTCCTGTCATCGCCGGATGGTGATTATGTCGTCGTCATCAGCCAGGACATCACCGAACGTATGGGCCAGGAGAGAAAGCTCAAGCAAAATGCCGCTGAACTCATCCGCGCCAAGGATATGGCCGAGACAGCCAACCGCTTAAAAAGCGAATTTCTCTCCAACATGTCCCATGAGATCAGGACACCAATGAATGCCATTATTGGCTACAGCGAGATGCTCACTCAGGCCAACCTCACTGACCGTGAAAAGGAGTATGTCCAGACCATTATTAAAAGCGGCAAATCTCTCATCCTTATTATCAACGACATCCTTGACCTCTCCAAGATTGAGGCGGGCCGCCTGAAAATCCATAAACAGTCGGTGGATGCTGTCCTGTTTTTTAAAAATATCGGCAGTATGTTTTCCGAACGGGCTGCCGGCAAGGGCATCAGTCTTCAGGTGGACATTGATCAAAACATACCATCGCCGCTGATCTTTGATGAAACACGCCTGCGCCAGGTCCTTTTCAACCTCTTGGGCAACGCTGTCACCTTTACCGACCAGGGCCAGGTCAACCTCCGCGTCAGACACCAGGTCCTGAGCGACCAGGAAATCTCCCTGGCTATTGCCGTTGAGGACAGTGGCATCGGCATCCCCTACACCGACCAAAAAAGCCTCTTTGAACCTTTTCGCAAAGGCAGCGCCGACCAGGCCAGAAATAACGGCAGCAGTGGTCTGGGCCTGGCCTTAAGCCAGCGCCTTATCAGCCTCATGGGCGGCTCTATATCCCTGAAAAGCGCCCCGGGCAAAGGTACCTCCTTCGAGATCCTCCTGCCGACCGTCGAGGTAACCGCCAATGCTCCGGCCTCCCCGCCTCCCCCTGGCCCTGGACGCCTCACCTTTCTCGGTGGTCATCTGCTGGTGGTGGATGATGTCCAGATTAACTGCCGGCTGATCACCGATTTTTTCAGAGCAAGTTCTGTAAAGATCAGCTCAGCGGCAAACGGCAAAGATGCCCTGGAGTTGATCAGGAAGGAAAAACCAGATCTCATCCTCATGGACCTAAAAATGCCGATCATGGACGGCTATGAGGCCACGACCATCATAAAACAAGATCCTGACCTGGCCGATATCCCCGTGGTTGCCGTCTCAGCATCTGTGGTTGATTTTGACAACAAGGACGGACTGTTTGACGGCTCCCTCACCAAACCCTTCCACATAAAGGACCTGGAACGGGAGATGGCCCGTTTTCTCAAATACGACTCTGCTTCCCCGACCACCGACACCGCCGTCCCTGAGAAAAAAGAAGCCCCTCAGGCTCTTCCTGAAAATGTGGTTAACAAAATTCAAGCTATTCTCAGCCGCCATGATAAAAAAAGTGGTAACCTCAGCGATGCTGTCCAGTTGGGGCGGGAAATTGAACAGCTCGGCCAGGATGAAAGCCAACCAGGCCTCGTCCGCATAGGTGAAAAGCTGTGGGCCAGTGCTGAAAAATTTGACATTTTAACCGTTGAGCAGCTCCAGGCCGAGCTGCACAGATATACACATGCAGGAAAAAACCATGCGCAATGAAAGACCACTGGTATTTATCGTCGATGATATTGCCGAAAATATCCAGGTTGCCTTGAGCCATTTAAGCCGGCTCAACTGCGATTTTGCCTACGCCACCAGTGGAGAGCAGGCCTTAGAGCGCATCTGGACTGCCCGCCCCCAGCTTATTTTGATGGATGTGGTTATGCCGGGCATTGACGGCTACGAAACAGTAAAGGCCCTCAAGAAAGAGAAGAGTACCGCCTCCATCCCTGTTATTTTTCTGACGGCCCGCAACGAACCAGAGGATATCGCCAAGGGTTTTGACTCGGGCGGGGTGGATTATATCACCAAGCCCTTTTCCGGCCAGGAGTTGCGGGCCAGGGTTGCCACTAGGCTGGAGATTGCCGCCTACCGCGAGAATCTTGAAGAACAGGTAGCCGAGCGCACCAAAGAAACAGAGCTTCTCAAAGACGTGGTTATCGAGGCCATGGGCGAACTGGCCGAGTACCGTGACCCTGAGACCGGCGGCCACATTAAGCGGACCCAGCATTACGTCCGGGCCTTGGCCAGGATACTGGGGCGCATGGACAAATTTAAAAATGAACTGGGCCCGGGCCGTATCAAGCTGCTTTTCAAATCAGCGCCCCTGCACGACATCGGCAAAGTCGCTATCCGTGACAATATTCTTCTTAAGCCTGGCAAATTGACCAGCGAAGAATTCGACGCCATGAAAATGCACACCACATTTGGCGAGAGTGTTATAAAAAAACTGGAGAAAAAAATCGGCGAAAGCTCTTTTCTGCACTATGCCAAAGAGATTGCCGGCAGCCACCACGAACGCTATGACGGCACCGGCTACCCCCGGGGTCTGGCTGGCGAAGAGACTCCCCTTTCAGGCCGGATCATGGCCATTGCCGATGTCTACGATGCCTTGATCAGCAAAAGGGTCTACAAAGAGGCCTACACCCACGAAAAGGCGATCGCCATCATGGCCGAGGGCCGGGGCTCCCATTTCGATCCCAACATCTTCGATGCCTTCACAGAGATCGACAGTGAATTTCAAAGAATTGCCAATCGTTTCCAGGATTAACTTCCCCTTTCTTCGTCAGCAACCAACCTAGACTGCTAGCCCACCAGGGCCTGGCGGATAGCGACCAGCAGTTGTTGCTGGCTGTAGGGCTTGGCAACAAAACCGCAGGCGCCAGCCGCCATTATCGTCTGCAGAGAATCGTCAACCGCATAGCCGCTGGCGATAATAATTCGCACTGACGACCTTATCTCCAGAAGACCTTCTAAGCAGCGACGTCCTCCCATACCCGGCATACTGACATCAAGAATAACCACAACTATGGCCTCTCCGTGCTCGGCAAAGACCTCAAGGGCCTCTTCGCCGCTGGCAGCCAGCAGCACCTGATAGCCGTTGGCCTCCAGCATGCCTTTACCGACGTCAAGAAGGCTGCTCTCGTCATCCACCAAGAGGATAGTTTCATTGTCACCGGCAGGCACCGGCAATGAGCCTGAGGGCTGAGTTGACGGTTGACAACTGTCGCCGGTGCTGGGCAGAAAAATCTGAAAACAGGTGCCCTTGTCCGGCTCGCTTGTACAGCGGATGTAACCACGGTGACTGGTGACAATGCCATAGACCATGGCCAATCCCAGACCGGTGCCGGCACCAACATCCTTGGTGGTAAAGAAGGGATCAAAGATTTGCTTGAGGACCTGAGGATCCATGCCAGTGCCGGTGTCACAAACGCTGACACGAACATATTCACCGGCTTTCATATCCGCCACCGGCGGTGGCTGTTCCGCGCCGACCGTCGAACGTTCGGTTTTAATAATCAGCCTGCCGCCATCGGGCATGGCATGGGCGGCGTTGGTTCCAAGGTTCAACAGGACCTGCTCAAATTGGCCGGCATCACCGCGGATGGCACCGACCTCAGGGGCCAAGTCCGTATCAATGCTGATTTCGCGGGGAATGGTCTTTCCCAGAATAGTAACAACGTGCTCCAGCTCTTCATTGATCGCAAAGGTGGTGAATTCGACCTCCTCCGCCTTCCTGCTGAAGGCCAGGATACGCTTGATCAACTCGCTGGCCCGCATGCCTGAGTTGAGGATTTCTTCCAGGTGTCCAGGGTTGATGGTGCCATCCCGGTGGTGCAAGGCCAGGGAGAGCTCGGCATAACCGATAATGGCGGCCAAGATATTATTAAATTCATGGGCGATACCGCCGGCCAGGGTGCCCACCGCCTCCATCTTTTGGGCGTGGAGAAGCTGGCCCTCCAGCCTTGTCCGCTCCTCTTCCGCCTCGACACGCTCAGAGATGTCCCTGGCCAGCCCCAGCACCAGCCGCTTGTCGCGACACTCCATGAAGCCGGCACCGAGTTCCACCGGGAAGGTGCTGCCATCCTTACGGCGATGGACAGTTTCAAGGGTGGCGCCATGACCGGGACGGAGATGGCTTTGCCAAAAATCCTGCAAGACCTGACTACTGGGGAAATTGGGGTCGATGTCCTGGATCCTTAAGGCCAGAAGCTCCTGGCGCGTGTAGCCCAAACTCCTCTGAGCGGCCTCATTGACATCAACAAGGTTACCGTCAAAATCACTGACAAAGATGGCATCGCCGGCCTGCTCAAAGAGGGTGCGGAAACGCTCTTCACTCTCCACAAGCTGTCTTTCCGTGGCGATGCGGGACTCCTGGTCAGCCAAAAGCAGGGCAAGCAGTAAGGTGGCCACCGGATAGATGAGCAGCACCGGCAGGGTAATCGTGCTCACCGTCTGCCAGGCCAGCTCCCGCGGCAGGGTGAACATGCCGGCAATGATAACCGCATGGACAAGCAGGCCGAAGAGATAAAAGTAGAGGGCGTTGTTGGGCCGCTTCCACCGCTTACGCCAGTAAAAAAAGGCAACACCGATGACAGCAGCGCTGAGGACGGAGGTGATGCCGGGAGCAACCCCGACCCCACCCAACCAGATTCGGTAGGTAATGGAGAAAAGGGCGGTGATGGCAGCTGTGATCGGGCCGCCAAAAAGACCGGAGATGCAGACAACCACGGAGCGGGTGTCAAAAACCAGGCCGGGGGCCAGCTGCAGGGGGCTGAGCATAACGCCGATAACGACAAGCCCGAAGAGCAGACCGCGCAGGATCTGGCCGAGCCGAGCCTTGCCCTGCCAATGGCGTGATACCAGGGTGGAAAGATAGCCCAGAATCAGCAGAAGAGCGGCATTATTAACGAGGGATTGAAAAACCATATTTCTAAAACAGGGGGATGCTAGCGATAATCTTTGCGGATACGGTCCATCTCGCGACTGGCCTCTTTCGTCTTCAGGGTCTGGCGCTTATCGTACTGGGTCTTACCCTTAGCAAGGCCCAGGCCCACCTTAACCTTGCCGGCAGATGTAAAATAAATCTTCACCGGGATGAGGGAAAAGCCTTTCTCCTGAACCTTGCCGATCAGCTTGTCGATCTCACTTTTATGGAGAAGAAGCTTTCTGACCCGCAAGGGGTCCGGGGAGGCATGGGTGGCATATTTATAGGCTGAGATGTGCATGTTATGGACCCAGACCTCGCCATTTTTGATGCGGGCGTAGCTGTCGCGCAGATTAACCCGGCCGGCCCGCAGGGATTTGACCTCCGGCCCCACCAGGACGATGCCGGCCTCAATCTCTTTGTCGATATGAAAATCGTGGTACGCCTTTTTATTCTTGGCGACGATTTTAATGCTCATTTTATTATTTCCTACACAAAATTACTCTATCTCAAGACATGCTCGCGCCATCAGGCAAGGGCAGAGGTCAAATATACTTTTCTGGCCACAAA
>JBFFIS010000166.1:0-6028 GCA_041556375.1 Desulfurivibrionaceae bacterium
ACTGCCATTATCTCAATCGCGACGAGGCGGCGGCCCACGAGTTGCTGCTCTGCATCCAGACCGGTAAGACCCTGCAGGATGCTAATCGTTTTCGGTTTTCCACCGACGAGCTCTATTTCAAGTCGCCCCAGGAGATGCGCCAGGCCTTTGCCTATTGTCCTGAGGCCTTGGAGAATACCGTGAAGATTGCCGAGCGCTGCAATCTGGAGATTGAGTTCGGCAACCATTATTTCCCTAATTTCGAGGTGCCGGAAGGCGAAAGCCTCGACTCCATGTTTGAGGAGCTTAGCCGTAAAGGCTACAAAGAACGGCTTGCCGTTATTCGGGCCAGCGAAGATCTCAGCCCTGAGCTTGAAGAGACCTACCGTAAGCGTCTTGATATGGAGCTTGATGTCATCAAGACCATGGGTTTTCCTGGCTATTTCCTTATTGTTGCCGATTTTATCAACTGGGCCAAGGACCATGAGATTCCGGTGGGGCCGGGCCGTGGTTCCGGGGCCGGTTCCCTGGTGGCCTTTGCCATGGGGATCACTGATATAGACCCAATCAAGTATGGCCTCATCTTTGAGCGCTTCTTGAATGTCGAGCGCCAGTCCATGCCTGACTTTGATGTTGATTTCTGTCAGGAACGCCGGGGCGAGGTGATTAAGTACGTCCACGATAAGTATGGCGGTGACAGCAATGTCTGCCAGATCATCACCTATGGTTCCATGAAGGCCAAGGGCGTCATTCGGGATGTCGGCCGGGCCCTGGGGATGACCTTTTCAGATGTCGACCGGGTGGCCAAGCTCATCCCTGATGAGCTGAAGATGACCCTGAAAAAGGCCATGGTTGACGAGCCGCGTCTTAAGGATCTCTATACCCACGACGATCAGGTCAAGCAGCTTCTCGATATTGGTATGACCTTGGAGGGTCTGCAGCGTCATACCTCTATCCATGCCGCCGGTGTGGTGATCTCACCGGAACCGATGGTGGAGTATCTGCCGGTCTGTAAGGGCCCTAAGGGCGAGGTCCTTACCCAGTATGACATGAAGTTTACCGAGATGACCGGCCTGATCAAGTTCGATTTCCTCGGACTTAAGACCCTCACCGTTATTGACCGGGCCTTGAAGATTATCAAGAAGGGCCGTGATATTGATCTCGATATCTCCCAGATCCCCATGGATGATCAAAAGACCTATGATCTCCTGGTTCGTGGTGATGCCCTGGGCGTCTTCCAGCTTGAAAGCTCCGGCATGCGCCAACTGCTGATGAAGATGAAACCCGAGCAGTTTTCCGATCTCATCGCCCTGGTCGCCCTCTACCGCCCTGGCCCCTTGGAGAGTGGCATGGTGGACGACTTTGTTAACACCAAGCATGGCCGCATGGTGGCCTCTTATCCCCTGCCACAGCTTGAGCCTATTCTGAAGGAGACATACGGGGTTATCGTCTACCAGGAACAGGTCATGAAGATTGCCAATGTCCTGGCTGATTACTCCTTGGGTGATGCTGATAACCTGCGGCGGGCCATGGGTAAGAAGATCGCCGAGGTCATGGAGGAGGAGCGTGCCAAGTTTATGGCCGGCGCCAAGAAGTTGAACGTTGATCTGAAGAAGGCCGAGTATGTCTTTGACCTGATGGCCAAGTTTGCCGGCTACGGTTTTAACAAGTCGCACTCAGCGGCTTACGCCTATATCTCCTACCAAACTGCCTATCTCAAGGCCCATTATCCGGCTGAGTTCATGGCGGCCCTGCTCTCCTGCGATGTCAATAATACCGACAAGGTGGTCCGCTATATCCAGGAGAGCCAGGACCATGGCATTGATGTCCTGCCCTCTGATATTAATGAGAGCGATAAGGATTTTACTGTTATCAAAGGCGCCATCCGCTTTGGCCTGGCAGCGGTGAAGAATGTCGGCGGTGCCGCCCTTGATTCGATCATCGAGGTTCGTAATGAGGATGGGCCTTATAGGTCCTTGGGTGATTTTTGTACCCGGGTTGATTCGCGCAAGGTCAACAAAAGGGTCATTGAGAGCCTGGTGAAGGCTGGGGCCTTTGATACCCTGGGCGGCAGGCGTTCACAGATATATGCCATTATCGACCAGGCCATGGAACAGGCCCAGGCCGCCCAACGGGATCGAGAGAGCGGCCAGATCTCACTCTTTAGCGCCATGGCCAGCGGCACCACCGAGAAGGCCACCGATATTCCCCTGCCTGATATCCCGGAGTGGGATGACCGCCAGCGCCTCTCCTTTGAAAAGGAAACTGTCGGGTTTTACATCACCGGTCATCCTCTTGATAATGTCAAGGATGAGCTGGCCAATGCCACCGAGTGTACTGTTGCCGACCTTGCCAACAAGGCTGACGGCACCGCCGGCAGGGTAGGGGGGCTCATTAAGACCTTGAAGAATCATAAGAGTAAGAAGGGCGATGCCATGGCCTTTCTCACCCTTGAGGATGTCACCGGCGATGTCGAGGTGGTTGTTTTCCCTTCGGCCTACGCCCACTGCTCTCATCTCCTCAGCTCGGACGAGCCCATTGTTATCCAGGGCCAGGTGCAGAAAGAGGAGGAGGGCGGTCCAAAAATATTGGCCGATGAGGTGGTCAGCCTGGCCACGGCCCTGGAGCGTTACACCACCGGGGCCCGTATTGTCCTGCACTCTGAGAAGGTCAGTCGCCAGAAGGTTGAGGAACTCAAGACCGTCATCCATAAGCATCATGGACCCTGCCCGGTGTCGCTGGTCCTTCATTTTGAGGGGCGGGGCGAGGCCGATGTCGAGATCCAGAAGGACCTGACCATCATGCCCAGCAGCAGCTTTAGCAAGGGAGTCGAGAGTATCCTCGGTCCTGCAGTGCTCAGCTACCAGAAAAAACAGGCGGAATTGATGCCGAGCAAAAAAAATAGCTGGCAAAAGAAGGCTTCTTAGGGCTGCTGGAAAGGGTGCTGTTCGTTATGATGCCAGTGGCCTTAACTGTCTGAATGGATTTTGAAGTAAAGCAGCTGAGCATCTCTATTATTCACGCTCGCCAAAGATGGCTGTTCCCACCCTGACCATGGTGGCGCCCTCGCTAATGGCCACCTCAAAATCTCCGGACATGCCCATGGACAGCTCCAGGGGGCAGTTGGTGGCAATGAGGCCTTTTTTCTGCAATCCTTCGCCGAGCTCCCTGAGTTCAGCGAAAAAGGGACGAACCTCCTCCGGGTTGGCCCGGTAAGGTGGCATGGTCATCAGCCCCCTGATCTCCAGATTGTCAAAGTCCTGCATGTGGCCAAGCAATTCTTCCGCCTCTTCTGGTAACACACCACCCTTTTGCTCCTCCCTGCCGACATTGACCTGGATAAGAACCGGTAAGGTCTTGCCGGCGGCCTTGGCGTATTTGTCGAGCTCCCTGGCAAGCTTCAGGCGGTCAACCGTATGGATAATGTCACATAAGGTGGCGGCATCCTTGGCCTTGTTTGACTGCAGGGAGCCAATGAAGTGAAAACGGGCCTGGCCGCCAAGGGCGGTAATCTTGTCCTTGGCCTCCTGGAGGTAATTTTCACCGAAATCCTGCTGGCCAGCCCTGATGGCCTCGCTGATCATCTCAACCGGGTGGCGTTTGGAAACGGCAATAAGGGTAATGTCGGCAGGCATGCGACCGGCCTTGAGAGCAGCTTCAGTGATACGTGCATAAATGGCAGCGAGATTTTCTTTGATCATCGGGGTGTGAAAGGCTTTTAAGGATTAATGGCAAAGAGGGCGGCACTGTTTCTGGTGGTTTGCCGGGCAACCTCATCAAGGGAAATACCCTTTAACTGAGCAATTTTTTCTGCTGTATAGAGGGTATAGGCCGGCTCATTTCTTTTTCCCCGCCAGGGTTCCGGGGCCAAAAAAGGCCCATCTGTTTCAACAAGCATTTTGTCCAGGGGGATAAAGGCGGCAGCTTCTTGGAGCTCCAGGGCCTTTTTAAAGGTGACAACCCCTGGGATGGAGAGATAGAAGCCTAAATCAAGAAAGCGCCGGGCAACATCCTTGTCGCCGGAAAAACAGTGGATAACGCCGCCAGCCGGGTATGGTCCGCTTTCCTGTAGGATGTCGAGAATAATATCATGGGCGTCACGGTCATGGATAATCACCGGCAGCCCCAGTTTTTTGGCCACTTCAAGCTGCTCTCTAAAGACCTGGGTTTGGACAGCCACCGGCGCATAATCCTTGAAAAGATCAATGCCGATTTCGCCGTAGGCCACGACCTTGGGCTGGCTGGCGAGCTTTGCCAAGGCTTCGTAGGCCTGGTCACCGGCCTCTTGGGCATGGTGGGGGTGGATGCCGACGCTGGCGTAGATATTGTCGTGGCGTGCTGCCAGATCTGCGGCGGCCTGAGAGCTTTCCAGGTCGATACCGATGGTAAAAATGGTTTTGACTCCAGCCTCTTGGGCTCGGGCTATGACCTCCTGGCAATCGTCATCATAGGCGGTCATGTCAAGATGACAATGGCTGTCAACAAGTGCGACATCAGGAGATAAGAGGGGCAGGGGTCTTCTCTTTTTTTTAGACACGGTTAGCGGAGAGTTGTTTAAGGTTGGTGTATAAATGTGCATCACTTTTAACCGCAAAAGCCATTCTGTTCAATAGCCGTTAGAAGGGCTGGTCAACAGAATGGCTTTTGCCGTTAAAAGAACCAAGACCGAGCAGATCGGAGATTACCAACTGCCAGGACGGATAAGGGGGCCGTTAGTTTTTGCCGGCCACCGCTCCTTTACCTGGCGCATGCGACCGGAAAACATGGAGAAGTTGATGCCCAGGGCCATCAGGCTGTTTTTACGGGGTCCTTTCCAGACCCGCTTGAAGATCGAGGTGGGTGAACCGCAGTATTTTTTGATCCACAGCAGGCCCTCTTCCAGCTCCTCCGGACTCATGTGCATGGGTTGAAAGAGGACATGGGCGGCATCGTAGAGACGCCAGTCTGCAGCGGCAGGCAAAAGGCGGCCGGCCTCTTCCAGACGGTTGCGCAGCCGGGTGGCCGGGTAGGGTGTTAACACCCCGAAGACTGGGACCTGGATAGCGTTTTCCTGGATAAAGTCGGCGGTGCGGGCAAAGATGTCCTTTCTCTCCTGGTCATGGCCGAAGACAAAGGAGCCTTCAATTACCACGCCATGGTCATGGAAGATCTTGATGTGGTCCTTCATCTTTTCAACCTGGACCCATTTTTTGTGGGAGTTGTCCAGGTTCTGCTGCTGAATGGATTCAAAACCGACAAAGAGCTGGACGCAACCAGACTGTTCAGCAAGCTTCATGAGCTCGAGGTCATGGGTCATGGTGATGGAGGCAAAGCTGCCCCAGCGTATCTTCAAGGGCGTAAGGGCCTTGAACAGTTGCTTGGCATAGCTCGGATTGCCGGCGATATTGTCATCAACAAAGAAGATGATGTTTGATCGTGTTCTTTTCAGGACCGCTGTGACGTCCTTGATGACCTCTTCTACCGGTCGCAAGCGGTATTTATGACCAAAAAAAGTGGTGACTGAGCAAAAATCGCAGTCATAGGGGCAGCCTCTGGTGGCCTGAACCGGGCCCAGGGTCTTAAAATGATTGGCTGGCAGATAGTCGAGGCGAGGGCCGGGGACGGTGACCAGATCAACGGTATCTCCCTTATATGTCCCTGCCATTGTGCCGGCCTCAAAATCGGCCAATACCCTGGGGAAAACAGCCTCGGCTTCACCTATAACAAGGGCGTCGCAATGGTTGATGGCCTCGTCAGGACAGGCACTGGGATGCATGCCGCCCATAATGACAGGCATATCGCGCTTTTTAAAGGCTGCGGCCAGCTCGTAGGCATGGGGAGCGTTTAACGTAAGGGTCGAAATGATAACCAGGTCGGCGTCTTTACTGGTGTCAGCCTGTTTGAAATTCTCGTCAATGAGCTCTAGTTGCCAATGCTCTGGGAACAAGGCAGCCAGGGTGGTAATCCCTAAGACCGGAAAGGGGGTCGGCGGTTGTTCTGCACCGCTAAAATGTGGATCGGTGGCATGAATAAGAAGTGCTTTTGGCATGAGGGTCAGTGTCAGGGGGGC
>JBFFIS010000167.1:0-6028 GCA_041556375.1 Desulfurivibrionaceae bacterium
CTGTTCTTAAAGCTGTTTTTTCCAGTATCTACAGCAGGTGTCAGGATGGTTCGGCACGACCAAGTGCCCTTCAGATCATACCTTTTACAGCCACCTATTTCGGGGAGCGGATATCAAAGCGCGGCGCGGCAAGCATTCTGCCGATTTGCTCTTTGAGGTCTGCCTGTTCCGGGTTGACGCTCTCTTGTTCCATGAGCAGCGCGTGGATTGCCTCTTGCTCAAGGGGGTGGATATATTTTTCCGGGGTGCCGTCCTTGAGCTGGATATGGGCGGACCAGGGCACGAAATAGGTGGTGGCCGGATGGCCCTCATACTCGGAGATATCAATATTGAGACCAGCCACATAGAGAAGATTCTTGCCGGCATATTCGCTACCGCGCCTAATCGACTCCACCGTCCGGGCAAATTCCAGCTGGATGTTGATCTTGGCCGCCCGCAGCGAAGGATTGCGCGAGGTAACAATGATTGGCATGAATTCAATGAGGTTGCGCTCCAGGAGGATCGACTCGTCTGTCTCGTGGAGATCCTCCCGGAAATAAAAGAGGTCTTCAGTCAGCAGCTTGCCGATACTCTCACCCTCGCCGATCTTCCAGGTGTAACCAGTGGCATCAATCCGCCGGCGGAACTCTTCGGAAACCTCGTAGGTCTGACTGGTACTGATCGCTGCCACCGGCAGGATCTTACCGTTCTCCTTGACCTTGACGATGCTTTCCAGGTGCAGCACCAGACCGTTCTTAACCGGATGCGACTCAAAATCGACAAAGGAGTTCTTCACCGTAATCAGGTAGGTGCCCTTGTCGTCCTTATGGAGAAAGATCCTCTCCTTGGCAAACTGATACTGCTCAAGGTAGGGGGTAATGACGTGGGTTATCTTGCCGCAGGAATCAGAGATGCAGCAGCCAGCCATTTTGGGCCGGGTAAATTTGCCATAGGCGCCACTGTGGGGGTCGTAGCCCACGTGGCTGGCCTGGACAATGACCGAATCCTCGCCATGATGGGCATGGGGGCCATGGCGGTCAATGGCGACAACACCGCCGACCCGGCCATGGTTAAAGGGAAAGGTGCCGAAATGCTTAGTCAGCAGGATAATAGGCCAGCCCTGATTCTCGTCCGAACAGAAGGCCCGGGACGGCATAATCAGCCCTTTGCGGAAGCCCAAGGTCATGCAGAGATTGTAGAGCTTGGGGGCAAACTCGGCATAGGAAATGGCTAGGCCATCGATCTTAAATGGCGCTAACTTTCTGATAATACTTGGTTTTTGATATGTGCTTGGCATTGTCTTCTTGGCAACCATCTGCCGTAAAATTATAGTCAAATCCAATCAGGCTCATGCTGCCCACCACTCAGGGCTTGGATCAGTTGTCTGAAGCGACCCTTAGTGCAGTTTGGGGCTCTCCACGGTGAAACCAAACCACTGGCTATCCTGACCACCAGAGGCCTGCTGAACGATTTCCTCGTAGTTGTCACGCCTGTTCATCATGAACTGCTTCCACTTTTCCGCCTCCTCTCTGGTCCTGAAAGGACCCACTTCCGTGGAGGCGCCAAGCCCTTTAAACTTGGTGGATAATTCGGTTTTTGCTGAATCTAAATTCTGGGTAATACCAATGAGTACTTTCACGTTGCACCTCATGCTGTCGGTATAGAGAACAACCGGGCAGCTTAATAATTGAGTAAGTTTTTTAAATTTCCTTTGCCGTTTTGCCTTTGTTCCTTCTTCGCCGCCACCCGTCGGACAGAGAATGACACAGAGCAGGTTACGCCTGTCTTTGGCGTACTCAACAACCTCTTGGTCTAAATCCCCATCGCCCACCAGTTGTGCATAGGCGGCAGAGTTGCCGAGATGGAGCTGCTCCGACACGGCTCGAAAGCTTTGGGCGCCACTGTCGCTATCATCTGGATGTAAGAGATGAAGAATCTCCAGGCTGGCATCCATTCTCTTGCTGAGATTAACGCCATGATGGACAGCTCCTTCGTCCAGAACAGTGGCGTTAGATACCAAGAGCACCTTCTTGTTGCTTATTTTCTCCGGACCCACTCATGCTCCTACCGAACAGTTTGTAAGAAAAATCCATTAGCTCGACGTCATTCCACGCCGTCGTCCCCTCTTAGAGCATAAGGCGTGCCAGAGGCCTCAAAAAAAAAGAATGCCGCAACTTCAGGCTGTTACGCGGACGGGCACCAAACACCATTTGTTGCAAAACGCAACACCATTTCCCTGCTGCTTTTTTTCCCTTTTAAACAAGGGGGTTGCCAGCGTGTTGCATTTGCGAATGCACCGTTGCGTAATGAAACACCAAGGTGTACAATTCGTTTCCTCAATCCACCCAAGACATCTTGACCGGGACAAGTCATGCAACACGCTGGCGGTATTCGCAGTAAAATCATCTTCTGGTTCTTTCTTCTCCTGGCCTTCATGGTCGGCATTTCGCTCAGCACCTATGGCATTGTCAGCAAGGTCGAAGAGAAACTCTTCAATATAGAAACGGTTGATGCCTTCCTGGAAAACACCCTGGAGGTGCGGCGGATGGAAAAGAATTTCCTCCTCTACGGCGATCAAGAATCCCTGGTCCAAGGCGCCGCCTACCTGTCCAGCCTGTCAGGGCAATTAATCGATAACGAAGAGCTCTTTGTCCGTCTCAGCTCCCGGCAAGAGATCAGCGAAGTACAAGAGGCCCTGCACGCCTACACCTCGACTTTTAAGGGTTTGCAGCGCACCCTGATTAATGAAGAGTCCGCCGCCAAGATTCGTGAACAGGGAAACCAGCTCACTGTCCTGGCCGAAGAGCTTGTTGTTGAAGAGCGCCTGGCCATCCACCGTCTTCTACGCCTGATCAGCAACACCCTGCTGGTGACCTTGCCCCTTGCCGTCATCCTCTTTGGTTCAGCAGCGGCCCTGCTGGGCCGAGGAATTGTCTCGTCCCTGAAGCAGGTGGAAAAACACGCCGCCATGGTCGCCAAAGGCAATTTTATTGAAGCGCCCTTTTCCAGTACCAGTCGCGAGGTCAACAGCCTGATCAACGCCTTTAACAAGATGAGCCGCGAGCTCAAAAGGCGCCAGCAACAGCTCGTGCGCTCGGAAAAACTCGCCTCCCTGGGCACCATGCTGGCCGGGGTTGCCCATGAGCTCAACAATCCCCTCTCCAACATCTCGAGTTCGGCCCAGATCCTGGCTGAAGAAATTGACGGTGACGAGGAGTCCCTGGCCAACGAGCTGCTGGCGCAGATTAACGCCGAAACCTCTCGGGCCGGGGCCATTGTCAAGACCCTGCTCGCCCTGGCCCGCCATGAACAGTTTCACCGCGACCACTACAGGCTCAAGCCCCTCTTGCAGGAAATTATCCAACTCTTACAGGGCCAGATCGCCAAAGAGGTCGACATTCAGCTGGCCATCGCCGAGGAACTCGAGATCTTTGCCGACAAGCCAAAAATCCAGCAGGTCTTTATCAACCTGCTGAAAAACAGCGCCGATGCCATGGGCGGCAAGGGCATTATCCAGATCAAGGCCTGGCAGAACCAGGGCCGGCTCAAGATCGTCATCAGCGATACCGGCCCGGGAATACCCCGCCAACTTGCGGATAAAATTTTTGATCCCTTTTTTACCACCAAGGACACCGGCCAGGGTTCCGGCCTCGGCCTCTTTATTGTCCACGACATTATTGTCCAGCACGGCGGCACCATCAATATTGACCAGACCCGTGATCAGGGTGCCGCCTTCACCATCATCCTGCCTGCCAAGGAGCGTTTTTGATGTCGGAAGTTGAAATTTTAGTCGTCGATGACGAGGAGGTGGCCTTAAAAAACCTGTGCTACGTCCTCAAAAAAGAGGGGTACAAGGTGAGCGCCGCCAAGAGCGGCAAACAGGCCCTCGCCCTTCTGGAGCAGCAGGAATTCGCCTTGGTGCTCACCGACCTCAAGATGCCCCAGGTAGATGGCATGCAGGTCCTTTCCCGAGTCAGGAGCCTCTACCCAAAGACCGAGGTCGTGATGATAACCGGCTATTCGTCGGTGGACTCCGCCATCGAGGCCCTCAAGGCCGGGGCCTATCATTATATTGCCAAACCTTTTAAACTCGACGAGGTTCGCAAGGTGGTAGGGGAGGCCATTGAGAAGTTCCAGCTGAAAATTGAAATCGAAGAGCTCCGGGCCCAGGTGGGCAACAGACAACAACAGCCGCAGATCGTTACCCACAACCGGCAGATGCAGGGCCTCCTTGAGATGGCCGACCAGATAGCCGTCACCGATACCAACGTCGTTATCTCCGGCGAGTCGGGCACCGGAAAGGAGCTGTTGGCTAAGTTTATCCACAGCCGCAGCCCCCGCCATCAGAAAACCCTGCTGTCAATAAACTGCGGCGCCTTCAGCGAGGAGCTGTTGACCAATGAGCTTTTTGGTCACCGCAAGGGGGCCTTTACCGGCGCCGATGAGGACAAAAAGGGCTTGGTGGAAATGGCCGACGGCGGCACCCTCTTTTTAGATGAGATCACCGAGATGACCCCTTCCATGCAGGTCAAATTCCTCCGGGTCCTTCAGGAAAAAGAGGTAATGCGGGTCGGCGGCACCCAGCCCATAAAGATCAATGTCCGCTTTGTGGCCGCCACCAACCGCGACCTGAAGGCCGAGGTGGCAGCGGGCAATTTCAGGCAGGACCTCTACTTCAGGATCAACGTCGTTTCCCTGAAAATCCCGCCGCTCTCTGAACGCAAGGACGACATTCCCCTTCTTGTTCAGTATTTCCTGGAAAAATATAACGCTGCCATGAACAAACAGATCACCGAGGTCGCTCCTGAGGTTATTGAAACCCTGCAGGGTTATGATTTCCCGGGCAATGTCCGTGAGCTGGAGAATATTATCGAACGGGGTGTCGCCCTGGCCAGCGGCAGCACCTTGGCGCTGCCCCATATCCCAGACGACCTGCGCAGCATGGGCATGCAGACCTTTCGAAAAAGTGTTGGCAAGTATGCCAGCATGGAAGAGGTGGAGAAATCCTATATTGCGTGGATTCTCAAGGAAACCGGCTATAACAAAACAGCCGCCGCCAAGGCCCTCGGCATTGACCGGGTGTCGCTGTGGCGAAAGATTAAAAAACTGGGATTGGAAGAGTGACCCTGCAGGGATGGACCACGGGCTCAGCGCCAGCGTACGTTTTTACCGGCGGTTGAGGTTACACTCCAAGGTCTGGCTGATGGCGTTGTCGAGTTCCTGGAAAAACTGGAGACATGCCTCGTTTTGCGGGTCGCGGCTCAGCTTGGCCTCATAGCTGGCGTATAATTTGGTGATGACATGGAGGGCCTCCTCTTCGGCCAAACTGCCGATATCGTCCCAAAGCTCGTCTACTGATTTCATATTTTTACCTCCGAAATAAAGGGCCTGAAGATTTCCAGGCATCCTACCTTATTGAGCCGGCGGAGACGAGCCGTCCGGCTGACAAATTTTAGCGGAAATGACCATGGAAGCCCCCCAGCGCCGCAAGATTAAAGAGAGAATAGTGGCCGAGATCAAGGCCACCAAGGCCCAGGTAGCGACGCTGCATGAGCTGAGCCGGCCCATTGCCCCGGACAATGCCGTGGGCCGCCTGTCGCGCATGGAGGCCATCAGCACCAAGGGCATCAACCAGGCGGCCTTAGGCAACGCCAAACGCAAGCTGGCCCGCCTCCAGCACGCCCTGACCCAGGTGGATGATCCTGACTTCGGGGTCTGCTACGAGTGCGGTGAACCGATCCCCATCGGCCGTATCCTGCTCATGCCCGAGAGTACCATGTGTGTCCAGTGTGCTGAGGAGCAAGAGGGGTAGTGCCGCCCAGAAATGGCTCGGTTGCCCAATCCCAGCGGCGCTCGGGGGAAATAATCCTCGGAGGTAAGCGAAACGAAGTTGAGACTCCGATATCCCCCTATGCCTGCGGTTATTTTCCCCTTACCCCTTGATCTTGAACAGCTAAGCGAGCCTGCGAGACTCCGAACGATCACATTTCTGCGCAGGCAACAAAATCAATTTTTTCTCTAACTCTTTTTTCCTGATGCTCCCCCCTCC
>JBFFIS010000168.1:0-6013 GCA_041556375.1 Desulfurivibrionaceae bacterium
ACTAAGGTCATTGCCGAGCTGAAAAAGATGGGCCTGCAGCTCTCCATCGATGATTTTGGCACTGGCTATTCCTCCATCTCCTACCTGAAAAAATTCCCGGCCCGGGAGATTAAGATCGACAAGTCCTTTATTATCGACATGCTGCAGAACGAGGACAATGCCGTGATTGTCAAATCTACCATTGAGATGGTCCATAACATCGGTCGCAAAGTGGTGGCCGAAGGCGTCGAGGATGAAGATACCATGCAGTTTTTGGTGGAGCTTGGCTGTGATATCATTCAAGGGTTTCATCTCTGCCGTCCCCTTCCCGATAATGAGCTTCAGCAATGGCTTGATACCACCGTCTGGGATGTCAAAAAAAATAATTTTCTGAAACATCCGCTTATCTAAGAGTTTTCATTTTGCCTTGACCAGGGCCGATAAAGTAACGCATCCTGAATACTCAGGGAGGGACCACCAGCGCGGGGTTTTTCCATTGTCTTTTGATCTGAGCTAAGGAGGGGTGATGATCTTCAAGATGTTCGCTGCCCGGGAGCTGGCACACCTTTTTGAGATTTTGACGGTGAACCGTATCGTCGGCCCCGTCAAAAAAGGTGAGGCGGCTGATGGCCGACCGCTTTATGATTTTGCCTTTGTCTATGATGTTGCCGATCTCCACCTGGATTTCGATCAGACCATCCATTCCGCCAAAAATTATTTTTTGCCTTATCTGGAGGAGAGATGTTCGTATCAGGTAAGCGATGTCAGTTGGGATAAGGAGGTTGATTACGGGGCACATCGGCCCCTGGTGCTCTTTGGGCTCCATGCCTGCGATATCAATGCCTTGAACAAGCTCGACAAGGTCTTGCTTGCCGACCCTTACCCCGATCCCTTTTACGGGGCAAAACGGGCCGAGATGTTCATCATCGGCCATTCCTGTCAGCCCACTCCTTCCTGTTTTTGCCAGTCCATGGGCACGACTTCTGTGCTGCACGGTTGTGATCTCTTTTTGACTCCCCTGGGTGATGACTATTTTGTCGAGATCATGAGCAGTCGGGCCTTTCATATCTTGGAAAATCTCAACCTGCGCGAGCCAAGCAGCGATGACCATAAGCGCTATCGGGCCATGGTCGAAGCTAAAAAAGATCTGTATACCGCCGAGGTCGACACCTCTGATCTCACCAAAATTCTTGATATGGAGTTTGATTCGCCGGTCTGGGCGGAGTGGGGCGATAAATGCCTGTCCTGCGGCACCTGTGCCCAGGTCTGTCCCACCTGTTACTGCTACGGGGTCCAGGAGGTGGTGGATATGGATATGGCGAATGCCAGCAAGGTCAGGCAGCTCTATTCCTGCAATCTTCTCGATTTTGCCGAGGTTGCCGGCGGCCATAATTTCCGGCCGGAGACAAAGAGCCGCCTGAAATACCGTTACTATCATAAGCACCGTGGTTTTGTAGAGGCCTTTGAGGAGGCCCTCTGTGTGGGGTGCGGGCGATGTGGCTCAAATTGCCTGGCAGATATTACCGTCCCTGAGGTTATTGCCTCGGTCCGGCATGGAGAGGTGGATAATGACTGAACGTCCCTTGATTCAAAATAAGATCGGTGCGGAAGGTGGCGCCCGCCAGGCCCAGGCCGAGTGGATTCATAAGGCGGAAATCACCAATGTCTACCCCTTGACGGCCACGGAAAAGCTTTACCAGATACAGATCATTGATCCGGCCGAGCGCCGGCAATTCATTTTTAAGCCCGGTCAGTTTGTCATGCTGGAGGTGCCTGGTATCGGCGAGGCCCCTTTTTCCATCTCGTCGTCGCCCAGCCGTCTGGGTGATATTGAACTCTGTATCCGGGCGGCAGGCACCATGACCAACTTCCTGAACCGCCTGGAGCGCGGCGTTATGGTTGGTATCAGCGGCCCCTTCGGCACCTCGTTTCCGGTGGATGATATGGTGGGCCAGGACGTTCTCCTGCTGGCCGGCGGCCTGGGCATGGTGCCCCTGCGGGCCCCTTTACAGGCCGTACTCGAACAGCGCAGCCGCTATAACCGGGTGGATATCATGTACGGGGCGCGGCGACCGTCGGAACTACTCTTTGGCTACCAGCACGCCATGTGGCAGCAGTTTGATATCGGCCTCGATGTTATTGTTGACGAGGCCGAGGAGGGCTGGCAGGGCCAGGTGGGCATGATCACTGCTATTCTTCAAAAACGTTTGGAGCATGGCGAGCGCCACCAGTTTGCCACCCAGACCAACGCCATTGTCTGCGGGCCGCCGGTGATGTTCAAGTTTGTCTGCGATATGCTCCTGCAGGCCGGAGTGCCCATGGAAAAGATCTTCGTCTCCCTGGAACGCCGTATGCATTGCGGCCGGGGCAAGTGTTGCCGCTGTAATATCGGTTCGACCTATACCTGTCTCGACGGGCCGGTTTTTGACTATTGGTCGGTGCTCAACCTTAAGGAGGCCATCTAATGTCCAGCACGAAATGGTCCTCTCGGACTTTTACCGGCTCGGTTGTCTTGCCGATCACCCCGGCACCGGAAAATGGCAGATACTCATATTGTCTCTATATCTCATTTCCCAATGGGCACTACTGCCGAGGGCGTATAGGAGTAAAGGATGAAGGATGAAAAAAAATACCTTGGCGTTACCGTGCCCCGGCCTAAGGTGGGTTTTTTTGAGCTCTCCTCCTGTGAGGGCTGCCAGCTTCAGCTCTTAAATAACGAGGCGACCCTCCTTGATTTTTTGGGCCTGGTTGAGATCGTCAATTTCCGCGAGGGCATGAAGGAGGCCGCTGACGACTACCAGATTGCCTTTGTCGAGGGCTCGGTGACCCGGGCGGATGAGGTGGAGCGTTTGCAGAAAATCCGCCATAACGCTGAGGTGGTGGTGGCCCTGGGCAGCTGTGCCTGTTTTGGCGGCGTCAATCAGCTCAAGAACCGTTTTGGCGATCTGGAGTGGGTGAAAAAGCAGGTCTATGGTGATCATCCCATTGCCAGCCAAAAGGCCACGCCCCTTTCTGATCACATTAAGATTGATCTGGAGATTTACGGTTGTCCCATCAAGAAGGAGAATGTCGAGGCCATTGTTACTAATCTGGTCCTGGGCAAGGAGGTTTCCCATCCGAAATATCCGGTCTGCATGGAGTGCAAGACCCGGGAGAATATCTGCCTCTTTGACCTGGGGGAGCCCTGCCTGGGGCCGGTGACCAGGGCTGGCTGTGATGCCTGGTGCCCGTCGAACCGTCTGGGCTGCTGGGGCTGCCGGGGCCCGGCGCCGGAGGCCAATATGGCCGAGCTCAGGCGGATTGTTGCCAGGAAAAATATTCCCATGGAAAGGTTGCTTGATCGTCTTGAGTGTTTTGGCGGCTTTGCCGGCGAGGCCTCTGAGCTGCGTCAAGAGTTGGAGGACGGCAGATGAAGATATCCTGCGAGGTGGATGTCAAACACCTGACCCGGGTGGAGGGCCACGGCAATATTAGGATCTCCATCAAGGATGGCCAGGTCAAGGAGGCGCGCTGGGAGGTTGTTGAGACGCCGCGCTTCTTTGAGGCCATGCTGGTGGGCAAGCATTATGAAAATGCCCCCTATATCAGTGGCCGGATCTGCGGCATCTGCTCCATCGGCCATACCCTGGCCTCCATTCGGGCCATTGAAAATGCCTTCGGCTTCATACCTTCAGAGCAGACCACCAGACTGCGGCTGCTCTTAAAGCATATGGAGACTCTGCAGAGCCATATTCTCCATATCTATTTTCTTGCCGCCCCTGATTTTCTTGGCGTGGGTAGTGTCCTGCCCCTGACCCAGAGCCATCCCGACGTGGTCCAACAGGCCCTGCGCCTGAAGATGCTGGCTAATGATGTCTGCGACGAGGTGGGCGGCCGCCGCCTTCATCCCACCCGTACCGTGGTCGGCGGCTTCACCATGCTGCCCAATACCTATGTCCTCGGCCAGTTTCGCCAGCGCCTGCAGGCCAGCCTGGCTGATCTGCTGGCCAGTGCCGAGCTTTTTGCCACCTTTACCATTCCCGACTTCAGCCGGGAGACGGAGTTTGTCTCCCTGCACCAGGAGGGGGCCTATCCCTTTATCGGCGGCAATCTGCTTTCCACCGATGGTGTTGTCAAGCCGGAGCACGACTACCGGGCCATGACCAATGAGTACATGGCCGATTACTCCACCTCCAAGCTCAGCCGCCTCTCCAGAAAATCGTTTGCTGTCGGGGCCCTGGCCCGGGTCAATAATAATATGGACTCTCTCCAGCCCAAGGCGGCAAGCATTGCCGGCGACTTTGGTCTGCGGCCGGTGAACCATAACCCCTTCATGAATAATGTCGCTCAGTTGGTTGAGTGCGTTCATGTTGTGGAAGAGTCCATCATGCTTATTGATGAGATGCTTGCTGGTGAGTGGCAGGAGCCCCGCCAGCCTGTCGAGGTCAAGGCGGCAGAGGGCGTCGGGGCGGTGGAGGTGCCGCGTGGCATCCTCTATCACTGTCTAGAGCTTGATGCTGACGGTCGCATTCAAAAGGCCGATTGTGTCATTCCAACTAGCCAGAACCATGCCAATATCTATCATGATATCGAGGCGCTGGCCGCCTTCTGCGCTGAACAGGGCAAGAGCGATAAGGAGACTGAGCTTCTGGCCGAAATGCTGGTTCGGGCCTATGATCCCTGCATCTCCTGCTCGGTTCATTAGGGCTGGTAGCAGGATTGACGGTCATCTGGAGGAGTAGGTGAAGATGGACAAGGCGCAGATACTCATCGTCGATGATAATAAGGTGGTTCTCACCTGTCTGGCCCGCGAGCTTGATGACGAGCCCTATACAGTTTTGTCGGCGGCAAGTGGCGAGGAGGCCCTTGAGATAGTGGCCGACCAAGAGATTAAGGTCATCATCTCCGATGTTAAGATGCCCAAAATGGATGGCTTTGAGCTGCTTGATAAGGTCAAGGAGCTCAAACCTGATATGATCCGTGTTGTCCTCTCCGGCCATCCTGATGTCAAGCTCATCCTGAAAATGGTCAACGAGCGCGGCGTCGACAGGTACCTGACCAAGCCGTGGCATCGTGAGGATATGAAGGCCACTATCCGCCAATGCCTGGAGCTCTTTGATTTGCGGGCCGAAGTCAAGGAACTGCGCGGCAAGCTCAAGGACCAAGACGGCTAGTTTAGCCTCCCTCTCACCCTCACTGTTGTCAATATTGATCCATGCACGTCTCAGGTCTTGGCATCGCGCCTGAGGTGAGAGTTGCACGAGGGCACGAGTTGGTATTGATGGCGGATGGCGGTCTGAAAAACCTCTTTCATTTACCCCTTGCAGGGCAATCTGTGGTATGGTGCTCAAAATAAATCGTCAAGATATCTTATCAATTTATCTCTGTCATAGTTTATGAAGCGCATCACCTATCAGCTTGCTGTTCCTGTTGTCCTTCTCCTTGTTTCCGTCATCCTCATCTGGCAGTGGGCTGCTCTGGCCCAATACATGAGAAAGGGAAAGGAGCTCCATGCCCTGCTTACCATTTTGCCGGCCTTGCCCTATCTCCTCTTTTCCGTCCTGGTGGTCATGGGCTGGCGCTATAATAATGCCGGTTTGATTTTTTCCTGCCTGGTTTTGGCTGGTTGTTATTTTGTCTTTGCCCTCAAGCCTGCGGCCCTTCAGGATACCCCCCTTGCCTTGCTGGCCGCATTTCTTCTGCCCCTTAATCTGCTTTTCTCCTCTTTCTACGCCAAAAAAAGGATCTTTACCCCCTTTGGTGCTCTCTGGGCCGGTTTCATTTTGCTGCAGGTTGGGGCGGCGCTGTTGATCTGCGCCCCCCTGCAGTTTGAGTTGTCCGCCCCCTGGCTTTGGTTGAGCCGCAATATGCCCGGTTTTGCCGCCAGCCATGGTGCCGCTTCCCGGGACATATGGGTTTTGCTGACCAGTAGGGTCGTTTTCAACCTGCAGGCAATCCCCACCCCCATTTTTTTGGCCTACCTCCTACCCTTTATTCTTTTGGGCTACCGCTTCTCCAGAAGTCTTGATATCGCCCTTACCGGGTATATGGGAGC